>DASQQM010000283.1:0-5680 GCA_035643475.1 Anaerolineae bacterium
GTAGGTAAACCCTAATAGTATAGAGTATTATTTAGATCCTTCGACTCCACTTCGTTCCGCCTCAGGATGACATCTCTTATTCACCGATTCACCCATTCACCAGTTTTATCCCTGGTCCCCGGTCCCTGGGCCCTTTTACTAACCATTGGTATGAATAGGCTTGGATATGAGCTCTGTTTCGGCCCTGACTTCAGCGAGGATCTCATCAGCACCCATATCTTTTAACTTATTTGCAAGCTGCACGCCGAGTTCTTCGGCCTCCCGCAGATTGCCGATGATAACACCGCGCACCAGCTTTTTGCCATCCAAGCTTGCAACCATACCATCGAGCTTCATCTTACCATCCTCAACTACACCGAACGCACCGATTGGGATCTGACACCCGCCCTCAAGCTCTTTCAGCAACGCCCTTTCAGCCATTACAGCAGCTCTCGTTTCAGAATCATCGAGGTACTTCATAAGATCGAGCATTTGCTCGTCGTTCTTTCGTATCTCAATAGCAATCGCTCCCTGGCCGACAGCAGAGAGCATGATATCGGGAGATATGCGCTCGGTTATCCCTTCATTCCACCCCATCCGATCGAGACCTGCTGCGGCAAGAATGATCGCATCGAAGAGGCCTTCATTCATCTTGCGAAGCCTCGTATCGAGGTTCCCCCTTACATCCACAATCCTTACATCAGGCCTGCGATTGAGTATCTGGGACTTTCTTCTCAGGCTGCTCGTTCCGATAACCGACCCTTCAGGGAGATCAAGGAGGCCTTTGCCGCTCTTCGATATGAGCACATCGCGCGCATCGGCCCTCTTTAAAAAGGCACCGAGCATGAGCTGTGCAGGAATCTCGGTCGGAACATCCTTACTACTGTGGACGGCAAGGTCAGCCTCGCCCTCTATTAAAGCGGTCTCTATCTCCTTCACAAACAGGCCTTTATCCCCGATCTTTGAAAGGGGCGCATCCAGTATCTTATCCCCCTGGGTTTTAATGGTCTTCAGCTCTACCGCTATGCCAGCCTTTTCCGCCAGTATTGTGGCTACATGATTCGACTGCCAGAGCGCGAGCTTGCTCCCCCGGGTCGCAAGAATAAGCTTTGTCTTTTTTACCATTTAATCACCTTTAACTAAAGCTATTTAGCAATCAGCAGTCGGCGGTCAGCTCGTATAGTAAAATAATTTCTTACTGATGGCTGATTGCTGATGGCTGAAAGCTTCTTTTAATCACCTATTAATTTTGATTTAAGCTCAGGATTTGCGACGAAACCAAGGGCACTCTCAGGCTCCCCATCGGCCTCATCAAGCTCAAAAAGCATCCGTAACGATTCTATATGAAGATAGCCGTCTTTACGATTTGCGCACTCCTTGGCTTTTACGATGGGCTTGTGAAGCATCTTATTCACGATCGCGCTTGTGAGCGCGTTAAGCGTATTTATCTCGGCTTCCGTCAGGTTTGGTAGCCTTCGTAAGTGCTTCTCCAGTTCTTGTTTTCTAATCTGCTCAGCATGGCGCCTCAGACTGGCGATAGTTGGCGTGACCTCAAGGCAGCTGAGCCATGAGCTAAAGTCATAGACCTCATTTTCAACTATCCCCTCAGCGATTTCGGCGGCCTTTTTCCTCTCCTCCAGGTTGGTCTGGACTACGGAATCAAGGTCGTCGATATCGTAGGCGAATACATTGTAGAGGTTCGCCACAGCAGGGTCGATATCCCTCGGCACCGCTATATCGATGAAGAAGATCGGCTTGTTCTTCCTCTTCTGCATAACGTGTGAGACCTGGCTCTTGCTAACGATTTGATGTGGCGCACCGGTTGAGCTAATGACAATATCGGCGTAGGCCATATGATCGATAAAATCGTTAAACCTGACAGCAGAGCCATTAAACTTCTGCGCCAGGGCTTCAGCCCGCTCAAAGGTCCTGTTGGTTACGATGACCTTATTAACGCCGTTGCTGACCAGGTGGGTTGCGGTGAGTTCGATCATCTCACCGGCCCCGACGAGCATTACCGTCCTGCCCTTGAGGGTCTCAAATACCTTCTTAGCAAGTTCAACCGCCGCATAGCTTATAGAAACAGCGCTCTCTCCTATCTCCGTCTCGGTTCTTACCCGTTTCCCCGACCGTAGAGCATGGCGGAAGAGGCGGTTGAGTACAGTCGCGGTCGCATCCACCTCAAAAGCGGCATTGTAAGCGTTTTTCACCTGCCCAAGTATCTGCGCTTCTCCGATGACCATGGAATCGAGACTTGAGGCTACCCTAAAAAGGTGGTGGATGGCGCTCGTGCCCTCATGGAAGTAGAGGTAATCCACAAGCTTATCCCGGCTTAACTTGTGGTAATCGCAGATAAACTGGATTATGTTATCCCTCCCCTTATCGGGGTCACTTGCAACCACATAAATCTCCATCCGGTTGCAGGTTGATAGAATAACCGCCTCATTAATGGCAGGATAACCAATCAACGCATGAAGAGAATCCGACAATACCTGCTCGGGAAACGTAACCGTTTCCCTAATTTCAACGGGGGCCGTCTTATGGCTAAGGCCAGCGACAATTACATGCATGATCTTACTCTTTCCTCTAACTCCTGAACCTTATGTGCGCGTATCAAATCAATAGCATCCGACTCAATTAATCTATCTAAGGCCCGCTTTCTCTCCTCCGGCTCATCGTATGTATCGGCAACTTCCCTGCGGAAGTTTTTAAGGATATCACAGTAATCGGCGTATTCTTCTCCGAATAATTGCTGTAATTGCTTGCGAATGCTCTTTGCAAGAGCGGGACTACTTCCGCTGGTAGAAATACTAATGATAAGGTCACCACGACGAATGGTTGAGGGTACGATGAAGGAGCAGAGCTCGGGCATATCTACAACATTAACCGGTATTCGGTTTTCATTGGCCTCTCGCGAGACTTCCTCGTTCACAGTGCTGTCATCGGTTGCACTAATAGCCAATGTCGCACCTGCCAGATCACCCGGTTTGTATTCCCTGCTTATAATTGTTAATTTACTCTCTTTGGCAAGCTTTATCAACCCCGGCGTGAACTCCGGGCTTATCACTTCAACATTTGCCCCGCACTCCAAGAGTGAGATCACTTTCCTCTCGGCAACCTCTCCACCGCCAATTACAACACACCTCTTGCCATCTAGGTCTATATAGAGCGGGTAAAAAGCCATTCCTTAACCGAGACCTCCACCATAACTGTGTACGCTTGGGAAAATTTCCGTTATAAAGCCGATATTCCCTATCACATAAGCGAATACAGCCACTGCAAACCCGAGGACCGCAAAGATGCTAGCCCTCTTCCCCTGCCATCCTAACGTCGCCCTTACAAAGAGATAGGACCCATAGACCACCCAAGTGGCTATCGCCATGAGTATCTTGGGATCCATATACCATTGTGCCCACTCAGGCAGCATCTCAGCCCTGATAGCACCAGTTGCTATAAGCAGTGTGAGGAAGGTAAAACTGAAGGCGATGGATTTATGGCAGAGCTCATCCGCCGTTTCAAGCGATGGGAGCTTGCGAAAGATCTTTCCCGGCTTTTTCTTGCGCATACTCCGCAGCTGCCTCTCCTGAAGCAGGTATGCTATCGCTATTGCGAGCGCGGCAGTCATTGAGGAATACGCCAGTGCCCCAAAGCTTACATGCAGACCGACCCAGTAGTTCTGGAGCTGCTCTGTTAGCGGCTCAGTCAGGCTATAGGAATGCCAGGCAAAGAATTGTAACAGCACCGAAATCGGCATGACGAACATGCCGAGCGTTTTAACCTTTGGGCTTCTCCCCGCGTAGACCGACTCGATCAGGAGAAAAACGCCTATGATAAATGCCGCAAAGATTACTCTCATCGTGTACGGACCTGCTGTTTGTGCAACTCCCAGGCTCCCAGCCCGTACAAATATAACCGCTAGCAATAGAACAAACGACCCGAGCGCCGCTCCAAGTGCGGTACGGGTGTGCACCCGGCGCTCGGCCCTCGCCGCGAAATTCCCAGCATACGCGAGGCTACTAACAACACTACATGTCAATGCCAGCCAAAACATTACTATAGTTAGCTTCTCCACACCGACCGCTCCTCGCCAAAGGCAAATGGGCTAATCACTTAGCTCCAATCCTTCTCTCCAGGGCTTTACCAAGCAAGGCAAGCTCTTTCTTAATGCCAGACAGCTTGCTCTGCATCACCACCACATAGATGAAGAGAACCGTCCATATACCCATATACGCGCCGACAACAAACGGCCAGGCATTTTTAAACTCCATCTACACTACCTCCACCTGTTCTTTTAGATAATCGAGCTCTTCATTGGCCCGCAATAAATCCAATCTCATCAGAAAGAGCGAGAATGCAAAGAGCGTCATGCCGAACATCGATATCAAGAATGCCAACAGCATTGGATCCGCCATAGCCGCCCCCTGGAGCGTGAAGAGCTTTGGATGCGCCGGCTTTAACACATCGAGCCTGCCGGCGAAAAATGTCAGTGGGGCGTTAACCGCCGCGATAATTGAGAACACCGCGCTGAAGCGAGCCTTTGTGCTCGCCTCCTGAATTGAGGAGCGGAGCACGAAATACCCTGCATATGTGAGCATAAGAACCAGGTATGTCGTCAGCCTCGGCTCCCAATCCCACCACACAGACCAGTCAGCCCGCGTCCACAAAACCCCGGTGACCATTACCAGCAAGCCGAACACGAAACCTACCTCTACGGCGGCATAGCTTAACTGCTCATAGAACCGTTCCCTCTTTGATAGGTATAATCCACCGAATATACCGCCGAGTATGAAAAAGAGAAGCGATGTCTCTGACACCGGCACGTGGAAGTAGAAGATCTTCTGGCTAAACAGCGCAATCTGCTTGCCCTCGACCTCAACCACGGACTCGGGCGCAATGAAGAAGGCAAAATATACGCCGATTAGAAGAAGCAGCATACCAATGCTTGCCAGAACCAGTGATGATTTTCTCACATAATCACTCTCCTAGATAGCTGTCAGCTATCAGCCTTCAGCTTTTAAAAGCTTTTGTATTTAAATTTTGAATTCAAAATGCAATTTATGACTTAAATTAAATATTACTTGGTCCTAATCTTTAATCAATTTCTAATATTGCTCTGCAATTTTTAATTCTTCTTTTACGCTTTAAATTGTAATAGCATCGCTCTTCTGCTGATAGCTGACCGCTGACAGCTTTCTAGCTACTCTCCTATAACAAAATCGTAAAGAGCATATGCTACCAGCAAGAATATTATATCATAGACAACTATAAACCGCATTGAAGCATAGGCTGATACCAGTTGCTCACTCTCTCCCGACATGAAGCCCCCTGTTGCACCGACTGCCGCAATTAAAAGGGGGATAATGATGGGGAGAAACAGAATCGGCAACATGAGATCCCTCGTCTTTGTGTTTATCGAGATGGTTGACAGTAACGTTCCAATGCTCGATATGCCGATATTGGTCAGTAGAATGGTAGCCACAAATGGGCCGATCTGGCTGCCGCCAATACCCATTCCGAAGAGCATGAAAAATATCGGGACGGCGATGGTCTCGACCACCATCAGAAATATTAGGTTGCCCAGCATCTTCCCGAAGTAGATGAGCGGGCGGTCAATTGGCGACATAAGCAGGCCCTCAAGACATCCCTCATCCTTCTCATGCACGAAGGATCTATTGAGGCCAAGCATAGAGGTAAAAAGAAA
>DASQQM010000284.1:0-16930 GCA_035643475.1 Anaerolineae bacterium
ATACCGTTCATGCATTCATCCGCATCCTTCTTCTCAAGGTGAGTCGTTAACTCATGCTCACCCTTCTTTAATCCAATAACCCATGCATTCTTCTCATCGCTAAAATCCAGGCTTAAGGCAAGGTCATGCTTCCTGATCTCGGGATACATCTCGGTTAGCTTTTCCGCCAAAGCCTCTTTCGTGTAACTCATATCTTATCCCTCCTCACTCAATCTTGAGACAAATCATAATGTCTGTTAGAGCAGGCTAAGCCGCAATTTTACTAAGCTGCAATTATATATACCCGAAATCCTTACTATTTAACCAAGCCTTTCCTCTACAGATTTCCAGTTGATATTCTTAAAAAATGCCTCGATATAGTCGGGCCTCTTGATGCCATAATCAACCATATAGGCGTGCTCGAAGACATCCATTATAAGCAAGGGCTTGCATCCGGCGGGGTGAGCCACATCGTGCTCGTTTATCCAGAAGTTTATAAGCCTTCCCGTTGCACTGTCCTGGTAAAGAATTGCCCAGCCGATTCCCCTCATTGCACCGGTTGCTCTAAAATCCTGCTCCCAGGCCTCAATGCTTCCGAAGTCTTCTACCAGTTTCTTGGCGAGTTTTCCTTCAGTGTCTACACTTCCCTGTCCTCCAAGGTTCTCGAAGTAGTACTCGTGAAGTCTCATGCCATTGAATTCCCAGCCGAGTCTTCTTTTAAGCTCGGCATATTCAGGTGTGCCAGTTTGCCCATCACTTAGCATCTTACTAAGAGTATCCAGAAGTTTGTTGGTATTCGTCACATAACCCTGATAAAGTGAGAAGTGATTATTAAGGAGGGTCTCGCTGAAGCCCTCCATCCCGATAAGATTACCGTAATCCTTTGCCGTGTATTCCATAGTGGGCTCCTTCCTGTTTCAGTGATAACTGGTCGAGTCGTAACAATGCGCTTGCTTAACTACATATATACCCACTTTTACCCTTTTTAATCATGCGCTCTTCTGGCTTTCAGCTTAGTGGTGGCTCTTTACTATTCTAAGCATTTCACCTGCACCCTTTTGGAACTCAAAAGGCAGAGATACGATTATCCGCTGGTATCCGGATGGTTGCCAACAATCTCTTCGAGCTCCGGTTCAAGGTTTCCCGACTGGTGGAAGTAGACGGTGCGCACGGGGAACGGTATCTCTATTCCAGCATCATCGAGCGCCTCTTTTAGCGCCCTGTAAGCTTCCGACCTTACGTTGAAGTAATTCTCATTCTTCTGATCAACCCACACCCTCACCTGTAGCATAATTGCGCTATCGGCAAAGCCAGTAACGAGCACCTCGGCAGCGGGCTCTTTTACCACCCCATTGATATCACTCACGGCATCCAGACAAATCTTTGACGCTTTAGCTATATCGCTCCCATAGGAGATGCCGATATCTATATCGGTGCGCCGCTCCGGAAAAGCAGTCAGGTTAATTATGTTGCTCGTTGATAAGGTGTTATTGGGGATGTAGACGAGTCGCCCATCGTATGTGGTTATCTGAGTATCCCTTATCCTTATATTCGTAACTATCCCTTCAACATCGCCGATAACAACCCTGTCCCCTATCGTAAACGGGCGTTGGGTTAAGAGAATGATCCCAGAGAGAAAATTGCCGAGGATATCTTTCATCGCAAAACCGACCGCGAACCCGGCCACGCCAAGACTAGTAAATAACGCAGTGAGCTCTATATCCAGGGAGATGAGGGCAATAATTATACCAACCGTTAACGTTCCTATATAGGCGATCTGAGATACTAGGATGTCGACGTGGCCCTCGGTGCTCGTTCTTGCCATAGCCTTTCGCACCGTCTTACGAATAGCGCGAGCTATAATAAAGAAAATGAAGACGGTAATGAGCGCAAGCACTATCTCCGGTAACTTCTCCAGAAAACTCTTGTAGAGTTCGATAAACCCCACGGCCACGTCATTTATTTCGCCTCCAATGGTTGATGTATCGCCCGTCAAATTACTCTCCTTATGAAACGTTTTCATTGAATTAGGAAAACAGGGGTCAGCAGTGCCATTCTAGTGGATAATAACACCGGCTGCAAACGCGCCTGACGCTTATCTCTACCCATACATCTCCGGCCTGCGATCTGCAAAGAGGTCGTTATATCGATTGAGCTGTTTACTTCTTGCCGCCTTGGGATCGATATCCACTACAATAAGCTCTTCACCACTATCCGATGCACACGCCAGAATTTCACCATTTGGCGATACTACTTCGCTTTTTCCAATAAAGGTGAGGCGCTCCTTCCCTCCCCGCTCCTCAAAGCCAGTGCGGTTGCAGGTGATCGCAAAAACCCGGTTCTCGAGGCAGCGCACAGGCATCGCATCGGGGCAGTACGGGAGCACGAGGTTGGACGGGTGGCACAGTATATCAGCCCCCATTATTGCAAGTGTGCGGGCGCTCTCGGGAAAGAACCAATCGAAGCATACCATCAGCCCAAGCTTTGCACTCCCAATATCGAAGACTAAAAAGCCGGTGTCCCCAGGCTCAAACCAGAGCTTCTCCTCAAAAAAGAGATGAGTCTTGCGGTAAGTACCAATGTGGCCATCCGGCCCGAAGAGGGCTGCACTGTTGTACACGTTGCCGGACGACCTCTCAGCTATGCCAGCAACTAGATAAAAACCCTTGTCGCGGCACAACTCGACTAGCCGCTGAGAGGTATACCCATAAGGTATCTCCTCAGAGAGCATCTCCGTCTCCTCTCTGGAGACAAATTGGTATCCGGTGTTGAAGAGTTCCGGCAAAACGAGTGCGTCAGCTTCCACTGGCGAAAGCTTCTCTATAACATATTCAACATTCCGCTCTATCTCTCCGAATATGGGAGCAAACTGAAAGAAGCCGACCTTCACACATTTCACCGTCCTTGTAGGATCGGTTTTGATTATAGCCGAATAAAAAGGGTGAGTTCTACTCTCGGTCTGAGCATCTTTTAAAGCGCGACGGTAGCGGTGCCGCCCTCCATCCAGACGATCCTGTCCGGCCCGAACAGGGCGGGAAAATCAGTTCAAATGGGTATAACTGCTTAGTAAGGTTATAAAGCATTAATAATTCGATAGAAACTCACGTTTTAGATTTAATCTTGTAAGAGGCAGTCACGATGGAACCAGTTCCGGAGAAGCGGGGCCAGCGCAAGTTCAGTATAACAGAGCCGCGGCACCTCAGAAAAGACCTTGAAACCATGCTTTCGGTTATGGTGGATATATCATCCGAACTCGATATCGATAAACTGCTCCCTAAGGTTATACGCCACATAACCAACCTCAGCGACGGCGATGCTGGGATTATAGCCTTAGTGGATGAGACAGGTGCCATCACGAAGCGCTACCCATACAAAGCACCAGATGTTATCGTTAAGGCCGAGATGCCCCCAGGTAAGGGTGCTCTTTACAGAGCAACCACGGAGAGAAAGACAATCATCGTAGATAATTACCCGTCGTACCCTGAGAGAATTGATAGTTTTGCGTTGGCTGGTGTCAAAGCTGTGTTAGCGACGCCGATAGCGCGGAAGGACAAAATCATAGGCGTCACTGAAATCTTTAATCTATCGCCTGGCAGGCGCTTTACATGGCACCAGGCGGGGCTGCTCGAAGTTGTGGCTAAGCAAACAGCCGTTGCGATTGAAAATGCTACGCTTTACGAGCTACAGATAGAAAACCAGCAAGCGATGTCGGAAGCCCTCCGCACAGCGAACGCATTGCTGGAAGCGGCAAACATAATTGGCTCATCGCTCGATCTAAACCAGGTGCTAGATAGGCTCTCAGACCTGGTCACTGAGATAACCGGTCTTCGTAGGAATGTTATTTTCCTCTATAATCCGGCAGACAATACCCACGAAGTGGTCGCTGAGCATAATGGCGGCATTGCACTGGGCACGCGCTATGCGCTCGAGGAGTTCGGGGCCGAATTCTCTGAAATATACAAGACGGGAAAGGCGTTCGTCATCGACAGAGACGATCTCAACCTATCGCCTGAATCCCAGAAGACAATGGATAACTTCAATGCGAAGTTGGGCCTTTTCGTACCGATGGCGATCGGTGGCCGGGTTATTGGAAATATTGGGATGGATAATCCTGGTGAGAGGCATGCCTTTACAGAGCGAGAAGTCGAGCTTGCAAATGGTATTGCAGGGCAAGCTGCAGTAGCGATAGAAAATGCCAGGCTCTTCGAGAGGTTTAAGGCATCGAGCGATGAGTTGGAAGAGCGAAGTAAGGATCTCCAGACTCTTCTGGACGTAGCCCTTGATATTACGGTAGGCCTTAAGCTTGACGAGCTGATGTTTAAGATCGCCAAAACTGCTACCGAGCTCACCAGTGCCGATACCGGTGCGGTCGGTCTCGTTAATGAAGAAAAAGGTACGGTAACCTATCCATTTATCTACAATCTGCCAGAGATTGTTACAACGGTCGATATCCCGGTCAGTGGCGGCTTGACTGGGATCGTCCTCTCCCAAAAAAAGCCCATGATCATCGATGATTACCAACAACTTCCACAGAGAATCCCAATCTTCGCTGAGGCTGGATTACGCTCTGGTGTCATGGCCCCCTTGATGCTACGAGATAAAATTATCGGCACACTCTGGGTGTCGAGTAAAAGCCCGGAGAAAAGGTTCGGTGAGCGTACCCTCACGATTATTGAGGGTATAGGGCGCCAGGCAGCAATTGCAATTGAACACGCGAGGCTCTACGGCACTATAAAGCGCTCAGAGGAGGCGGCAAGACGCAGGGCCAAAGAGCTGTCAATTCTCAATAACCTGTCAAATGTACTTTCTCAGACGCTTGAGCTTGATACGCTCCTGAACACTGCAATAGATAGCACGATGGATCTGCTCGGCGCCGATGGGGCGGCAATCTACCTGCTTGATGAGGAACGCCAGGTTCTCAGGCTGACAGTTTATAGAGGCCTAAGCGAGCACTTTGTTGAGAATAGTTTGGAGATACCTTTTGGAGAGCGTCTCCCCGGGATAGTAGCTGAAAGCGGTAAGCCATTGATAATCGAAAATCTCGCCGATCACCCGGAGCTCGAGGCTGCGGTGGTTTATGAGGCCTTCGTTAGTTTTGTCGGGGCACCGATTAAGTCAAAGGGTAGGGTTATAGGAGCATTTCCGATCGGCAGTCGCCAGCCTGGTAACTTCACGAGCGATGATGCCACGCTCCTCGAATCGATCGGAAACGAGATCGGCGTCGCCATCGAGAACTCTCGACTCTTTGAGGCTCAGCGAACCATATCTGAATCGCTACAGAAAAGCATGCTGCCGGCATACGTACCATCGATTCCGGGTATTCAGATTGGCGTCCGCTATGCATCAGCAACCGAGGAGGCAGTGGTGGGCGGCGATTTTTACGATATCTATGATATCGATGGCAAGTATGCATTAGTAATTGGGGATGTTTCCGGCAAGGGTATTGAGGCTGCGGCATCGACGTCTATGATGAAATACATACTGCGCTCGTATCTATACCTGGATCCCTCGCCCTCCTCTGCCCTTACTGAGGCTAATAAATTTGTCAGACGCCAAGCAGAGCGAGCAGTCTTTATCACCGTATTTTGTGCGGTCTACGATCCAAAGCTCGGCACGATGACTTTCTCGAATGCGGGGCATCCCTATCCGTGCCTCTTCAACCAAATCCTTAAAACATGCACCGTTCTGACGACTCAGGACCCGGCGATCGGTATCTTTGAGGACTACGATTACAGCGAGAACACTGTCGTTATACATCCTGGGAATCTCGTTGTGTCCTACACCGATGGAGTAATCGAGGCACGATCCAACGGAGAATTTTTCGGTGAGGAAAGGTTGGTCGACACACTGCTGGGCAACCTCGAGCTGCCAGCTCAAAAGATCGCCGATTTTATACTCAATGCAACGCTCGAATTCTCACACGGTCGCCTCACCGATGATATAGCAATTCTAGTAGTAAAAAGAAATCCAGGGTAAAAGCGATAATACCCCATTCAGTACCAGCATTAGCACAGGATACAGATATCACCCATCCGATTGAGCCGAAGCAACAGGTCACGTAAGTTATTGCAATATCCTTATAAAGGGTGGACAATAATATAGATGACCAAAACAGTTCGAATAGCTCTTGCCCAAATTAATACCATAGTCGGTGATCTTAGCGGAAATGCCAAAAAGATCGCTGACCGCACCGAGCGGGCGAAGAAGGCCGGGGCTCAACTTATCGCCTTCCCTGAGCTATCGCTGTGCGGGTATCCCCCTGAAGATCTATTGCTAAAGCCCAAGTTTATTGAGGACACGGCAGAGGTACTGGAGTCACTGCTTCCCATATCAGACGGGATAATAACGATAATTGGCTTTGCCCATATGGCCGACGACCTCTACAACGCGGCGGCGATCATGTACAACGGCAAGCTCATCACGAATTACCACAAGATGTTCCTACCCAACTATGGGGTATTTGATGAGTTCCGCTACTTCCAGACCGGCTCGGAGATCCCCGTTTTCCAAACAGACGGGTTTGCCTTCGGCGTGAACGTATGCGAAGACATATGGTTTGCCGAGGGCCCTACGGGCGCACAGGCGCTCGAGCCTGGTTGCCAGCTGGTTATAAATATCTCCAGCTCTCCGTACCATTTCAGGAAGGGCCCGCTGCGCGAGGAGATGGTCGGGATGCGGGCGTATGATAACCAGGTCTACGTGGCTTATGTTAATACTGTAGGGGGGCAGGATGAGCTCGTTTTTGATGGTCAAAGCCTTATAGCGGCCCCGGGCGGGGATATTATCGCCAGGGGACGCCAGTTCGAGGAGGACCTTATAATCATCGACCTCGACCTGTCGATGGTGTCTTTAAAACACCTATTCGATCCCAAGCGTCGGCAGAGAACGCGCGGCCGCGAAAACCAGGAAGTTGTCGAGTATATGATAGAAGATTTCAATCTGCAACCAGTTGCGAGGAAGGTTCCAACAAGCATCCAGCCAACCCTTGAACCGATAGCGGAAATCTACGAGGCTCTGAAGACAGGTTTGCGTGATTACGTGCACAAAAACGGCTTCGAGAAGGTCGTTATCGGTTTAAGCGGTGGGATAGATTCCTCGCTTACCGCCACTATATGCGCCGATGCCTTGGGCGCCGAAAACGTTATCGGGGTTGCGATGCCCTCGCGATATTCATCCAAGGCAAGCATCGAGGATGCCGAAGCGCTCGCCCATAACCTGGGGATTGAACTACTCAATATTTCGATAGAGCCAACCTTCTCTTCACTGAAGTTCGTTATGGAGGATGCGTTTCGGGGGCTTCCCGAGGATATAACCGAAGAAAATATGCAGCCAAGAATTCGTGGCATGATCCTCATGGCCCTATCGAACAAGTTCAACTGGCTTGTTATCGCCACCGGAAATAAGAGCGAGATAGCAGTCGGTTACACAACCCTTTACGGTGATATGGTCGGTGGATTTGCGGTCATAAGAGATATACTGAAAACGTCCGTGTATGAGCTCGCCAAGTATAGGAACTCGCTCCCCGGCAGCCCAGTCATCCCGGAGCGAGTTATTACAAAAGAGCCCTCGGCCGAGTTAAAACCAGGTCAGAAGGATGTCGACACGCTTCCCCCCTACCCCATACTCGATGAGATACTGCGTGGCTACGTGGAATCCGAAAAAAGTATGGAGGATTTAATATCGGAGGGATTACCGGAGGGATACGTCAGCTGGACCATCCGTAAGGTTGATCAAAACGAGTACAAGCGCCGCCAGGGACCCGTAGGCATAAAAATAGGGCCCCGTGCCTTCGGTAAGGACCGGCGCATGCCCATCACCAACGCATACCGGGAACGTCCCGAAAAATAAGAGAGGCTAAGTAGGAGTGAGTGCCCTCACCCCATACCCACATGCTGATAGCTGATGGCTGACAGCTGATAGCTATTTAATATTGATGATCTCAGCTTTTAACTCTCCATCAGCCTCTAGGATTGCAACCGTGTTGCGGTCGGCAAACCTGGTATCGGTAGGGCTCCCCGGGTTCAGCATGAGCACGTTCCCCTTCCTTCCTATATACGGTTGGTGAGAATGCCCAAAGATGATGGCGTCGACACGGTCGTGTGCAAAAAGCTCAAAGACCCGCTCCCTTAAACCAGAGGCCTGTCCCCACCCATGCGTAAGACCGATCCTAAAATGGTCGAAGTCAAAAACCAACTTCTCCGGGAGGACATGCTGCATATCAATGCTGTCCATATTACCCCTCACTATATAAGTCGGTCTCAGGCCGCTAAAAAACTCGACCACCTCTCGTATAACCGAATCGCCGGCGTGGATAATCACATCGACCCCATCAAGGAAAGGCTCGATGATCCTCTCCAATTCCTTGAAGTCTTCCTTCCTCTTAATATGCGTATCTGATATTACCAGGGCTTTCATGCTTAAATATAGTAACAGAAGAAGTGCATTACTAAAAGACAGGTTAATAAAGCGTAGCTACCAGGGTAGGTGGTACATTCTCCATTGCCACCCGCACCCCTGTCATTTCAACACCGAAAGGGCAGGTGCGAGCAGGTATCCATTCTGATTTGGCATTCGGGACCGTCAAGACTTATAACCACGGGGAGAGCAGCATCATTCTCTCCCTTGGAAGCTTTATCGCAATGTTCACCGACGGTACATTTGAGGCCAGAGGGAACGGTGAGCTTTTTGCCGATATGCAGTTGCTACAGGTAATCGAGGAGTCACCCAATGCCTCTGCCCAGCAAATACTAGGGAGAATAGTAAGTGCATGCTTTGAGTTCTCCGAAGGCAAGCTGGCCTGTGATATCGCGATTCCTATAATCAAGCGATCTTAGTTACGTCATAGAAACTATGGTAGGGCTTACCTATGGCTCAAGTAATCTACCACGCGTGACGATACAAGGTGTAAGTGTTAGATTGCTAATTCTATGGGTTGAGTGATTATGGACAAGCATGAATTCTTAAATAAATGGGAGGCTTATAGCGGCCTGAGATTAATCGGCGAGGAGCGCAATCGCTTTCTAAAGGAGTGCTCCTTGGTCCTCTACCTCGATGATGACATTATTGAAATGGCGTTAAAAGTAGCCACACAGAAAAGAAACTATAATCTGCAGTATATAGAGACGGTCGGCCTCCACCTCCGCCAGTACCTCCGCAGGGTACAATATGAGACGGTTGATGGCGGGGCAGAAACAAAGAAGAGCCGTCTGAGTAAGCAAAGTTACCTCACGCTTATTCCCGGGGGAAAATCCAAATAGCCCACCATACGTTACCACGGGTGCAACAAAGCTACTTGCTTCAAGACCAATTGTCACCTAGCCTGTACATTAAAGTAAGCCGAGTGACTGCCAAGATCACAGCTTGAGAAGATACATTAGTAATTGGGTGAGACCCAGGAATGTGAACACCATAATTGCAAGAATTACGTACTTAAGAGATCTAAGCGCCCTATCAAGGACAGGAGGAACTGTAACCTTTACCGTAAATACCGCCCTTCCAAGAGCGCCAAGCAATTCAAGAACACTACCAAAAGGACAAATCCACCCACAAAATCCACGGCTAGCAATAACGCCTACCGCTAAGATTGAACCAAAGAGGGCCAGGTTTGATGGCTTTAGCTTCTTAATAAAAGTCCCGGTAGTGATTGTGCTATAGGGATTCTCAATGCCCCCCAAGCGAGCAGTATGCATGAAGCGATGGGCTCCCCTCCGGTCCGCCACCTTCTACCATGTGCCGAATTGACACGTAAGCTATAAAGATGACGAAAGATACCTGTATGCCAATCCTTAAAAGAGAGAAGCCTCTGATATGGATGTACGTTGCGATAACGTCTCTTGCCCCGTGTTTGAGCTACCTGTATGTAGCACCCTGCCTTCAATATTGCTGCTCACTAAACCCTCCAGTCCCGCTATCCTGACACTCATCCTCACTTCCATCGCGCCACACCAGCGTACCGTCCTTGTCCCGTACCTTTACCTGCTTACCAGTCACCTTATTTTCAACGGTGCTTGCTGCAAGCGTTATGGTTTCCGACCCTGAACGTTAAAACCAGCAACCACTATACTGTCGCCCGGAGCAAGCTTTATCCCTTTATAGTCCCAGTACCAGCGAGCCCCTATGTTGACGTCGTAGAGAGAGAGCAAATGAGAGTCCGGTTCTGCCATCTAGTGCCGCATCGACAACATAGCCCTCTTCTTCTAACCCTTGCGTTACAAATTCCACAATTCTCGGTTCATCTTCAACAACAAGTATGCACAACGTTGTGCTCCTATCCTTGCCGTAAGTGACGCAATTCCATATCGAACGTTGATTTTAATATAGGGGGTACTTGATACTATTTCAACGAATGGTAAACGTACTTGATGGCGGTGCTGCACATAGTTTAGCCATTACCAAGTTAGCTGGCACGAGGATTTGTTTATTCGAAGATATCTTCGACGTGCTCGTAGAGGTCTTCGATATCGCGGTAGATATGATCAGCCCCTGCGTTGTGCAGGTCTTCCTTGGGAAAACCACCGGACAGCACGCCGATTGCAATCATGCCCGCATCCTTGGCCGCCCGCATATCATGCGGGCTATCGCCAACCATAACCGCCTCTTCAGGGCTTACACTTAGCCGAGCGGCAGCCTTCAAGAATATTTCGGGATGTGGCTTTGAATGCTGGATATCCTCGGCGGCAACGAGGGTGCCGATAAGTCCCCTTAGAGATAGAATATCGATATAGAATTCGGCATCCTGGCGGATCGTCGATGTCGCGAGGGCAAGAACGATCCCTCTCCTATGCAAAAGATCAAATAATTCCTTAACCTTGGGTAGTGGCTTCACGGCTGGATGGAGTTCTCGAAATATGCGCCACTTCGCCTCAACGACGCGCATGGTCTCGCCCTGTTTACTCTCTGGTAATAGCGCCTTGGCGATATCAATAGCCCGCCTGCCGAGCTGAGACTGGATTTGGTCAGCCGGGACCTCGATACCGAACTCGCTAAAGGCTCTCTGCCAGGCATCGATGTGTAGCTGTCTCGTATCGACGAGGGTGCCGTCGATATCAAATATAAAGGCTTTAATCTCCATTCCTTCTGCTCCAATGCCCAAGCTATCAGCTACTCTCGATAAGCGGGACATTCCTGTCCTACTGCCAGCTATTAGCTGCCAGCTTATTATTAATCTACAACAAATAAGTGCTTGAAGACCACCCAACTACCCAATACATAGCCCCTCTATACTGCCAATACTAACCTGGAAGAATTGCTACCTTACTAAGCGTTATGTATGCATGGTATACTGTTATTCTAGTGTAAGTATGCTTAGGGGCAGGTAATGATTGATCATGAGATGTATATCCGCATTAGCACCGCTTTGGCATCTGCGATGAGTGCTGTGCTCGGTGCATCGTTGTCTTCGTCCGGGCTTAAGCCGCACGAAGACACATCGACCGGTGATATAGTCTTTGCATTCAGCAAGAAACGGAAGACCCTTGCCATAGTAAGCATCCTATTCTGGGTAGCCTATCTCGGATTTACTATCTTGATAGGCGGGGTTCCCCCAGAGGAGTTCACCAGCTTTTTGATATTTCTGGCCTTTATGGCAACCATGGTTGCTATTGGAACCATAAGGCTGCTTAAAGCGCTCTACAGGATAACAAAAGATGGTATTGACAAGCATTCATGGTTTAGACACACTTTTGTACCCTGGGCTGATATCGAAGCAGTTCATATTGGTGGCTTTGGTTCAGGCTCACGGTTTACCATCAAAAGCTCAAAAGGCAGAGTTATATTAAATACTAATATGGCCGGGTTTAAGGTAGTTGCTACGGCAATTAAGGATAATGTCTCGTATGAAAAATGGCAGAAGGCTCAACCAGTTATAGAAGAAATAATTGCCAGATAGCCTACGGCTGATCATCTACGCGTCTACACCAATGTAAAACAACCCCATGTAAGCATCCCTACCTTACTACCTAAAACTGCTGGTGCGTACCGCGCTTGTTTTCTATATATAAATAAGGTAATTTCGAAACTAAGAAGCCCTATGTCTGGGTACTGGCGTAAGTTTACGAAGGAATATAGGATGCAGGCAATTAGTGAGTTAGCCTAGTGGTTAGCTTGTTAAGGAGTTAAAGTACATGGAAGAATTTTCTCTACCAGTTCTACTGTTTGCGTCATTTCCTGAAGCAATTCTAATGGTGCTGCTCGGTTCATCGTTATTTAGTATCAAGCCGACTGTAAAACAAATCCTTTTAATTGGGTCTATTCAAGCGATCTTTGGCATTACTATCCGCATGCTTCCTTTTCCCTTTGGTATTCACTCGATTCTACAATTTATCAGCTTTTCTCTGTTGCTATATGCAGTAATGCATATCCCATACAGGGTAAGCCTCATGATAACCCTATCAGCATTTGCTATAGATATTATCGTACAGATAATAGGATTCGGATCGCTATTAAATCTGACAGGACTTTCGTTTTCAGATGTTTTTAACGATGATTGGCTTCAGGTAGCCTTTTTTATGCCTGGCGCCATTATTGTACTTTTGATTATTTTGTTAATCCATCGCTTTGATGACAAGCTAGCCAAATATCGAAGGTTAATAGTTGCCGAAGAGCCAGATCGATCGCTTAAAACGGGGAAATCGTTTCATCTGGTTAGCCTAATTCTCTTCTACAATCTGTTTGCGTTCCTCCTGCTTGGGATATTTTACAAGGATATAAGCGCTGGCGATGGCTCAATCCCACAAACCGTGACCTCTATCCCCTCGCTGCTGATTCTGCTGATCGCAGTTTTATCGGTAGCCATGGTTATCATAGTCAGGCGAGTATTAGTGCTCATTCGAAATGAAGCTGAGGCTGAGGCCAAGCTAGACTCCCTTCAGCATGTTGAGGAGCTCGTGGGTACGATTCGAGCGCAACGCCATGACTTTGGCAATCACCTGCAGGTAGCTTACGGGTTACTTGAAGTTGAGGCCTACCAAGAGGCAAAAGAGTACATTAAAGATAACGTCTCAGAGATTGCAGCTACTTTGGAGATGGTGAAGACGGATAACCTGGGAATCACCGCTTTACTGCTCACAAAGAGCGGCTTGGCAGAACTAAAAGATATTGCGTTAGGTATACATATTGAAACCAGCCTTAAAGACTTACCGTTAGAATCAAGAGATGCCAATATAATCCTTGGCAATCTACTTGACAATGCCTTTGAAGCGGCCTCTTTGGTGCCAGTAGATAAAAGAAATGTTGAGCTAACGGTACTAAGGGATCAGGAGGGCTATATCTTTGAGGTAAAAAACTCTGGGTCCCCCATAGACCCCGAACTCATCGATACCATCTTCGATCCGGATTTCTCTACCAAGGGTGAAGGACGGGGTGTGGGCCTTTATAGCGTAAAAAAGCTTGTGGAAAAACATGATGGTAAAATAGAAGTAACAAGTGACTTAGGCTACACGTCTTTTAGGGTATATATCCTGGACAGCACCCCTTCTATTCGACAGGTAGATAAGGTATTCTCACGGTGAAGAAGGGGTTATTATACCTGTGATAGCAGAAAGTATACTTTCTTGGAACTATAGAACCGATGGCTTCGTCTAAAATTTAAGAGATGATGTTTCAACGCAACCGTTCAGTCGGAGTGTGATAATGAAGAACTCTACCTCAGCACATGCACGAAGCTTTATAAGGCAATGCTATAGGGTAGTAACCGTTGCATTTTTATTTGGAGCACTGGCAGCTGGCTGTGGTTATCAGCAAGCCATGGGGCCTAAGGAGGCCCAAAAACAATCCAAGATGCGGGCACAAGATGGTATGCAGGAGCCACAGACCACCCACCTAGACATTGTTGATAAAGACGAGCAATTAAAACTTAGATTATCACTTAAGTTGCCACAGCGAGAGTATATCGCTGGTAAGGGATACTTTGCCAGCGCATGGTTAACTAATCTTAGCGATAGAGACCCTACTTTTAGCGGCTCAGGCAATATGTTAGGTGTTGTGGTTCTAGATAAGAGCAATAAAGTCGTCTGGCCTAGGACACATCGCCGCTCTATACCTTATAATATGAAGCTTACGAGCGAGCAAAAAGATGAGGCGTTATTTAGGATTGACAAGCCGGGCACATATAAAGTTGTTTGCCGCCTTAACAGTACAGTTGAGAAACGAGCAGGAGCTGGCTTTGTAGCCCTTAAACATCAAACAGAGCCGATTACCATCACTGTTATACCTAGCCCAAAGCGTGCGCCCAAAGATAGCACATCAACAAAGTTTGAGACAATATGGCTTAAAGAGGGCGGTATGATAACTCCACGCATAGCTTATCAAGGCTATACGTATGAGCCAGCATACACCGGCAAGACATTTAACGTAACTGAGCTAAGGCACGTAGGCAGTTATGAGGATTTACAGTTTTATGCACGTAAACGTGATATGCAGGTGTCGCCGCTGCGCCTATGGGCGAGCACACGATTTTTGGAGGATACCGACACAGCTAGCCTTGGGCTATATGTAAGAGGATACAAGGTAGATAAAAAGCATCCACAAATTATCCGCTCGGTTAAGTCAGACTCTAAACTAAGGCTAACCCTTGAGCTACCAGAGCAGCAGCATTATGTAGGACAGCGCTATACCGCCAAGGCAACACTTACCAATATAAGCAGTGAGTACTTTGTACTTTATGCGTCATCAGACCTATTTGATGTTAAGGTTGTAGATGAGGGAGGCAATCAGGTATGGCCGCCTAAAGACTTTGGGGGTCTTTGGTCTCTTGGTAAATATCCGATGACAGAGGGTAAAGGCTATAGCACAGAATATGCGTTTTGGGTAGATAAGCCTGGCACCTATAGACTGCTCTGCAGCACAAACGACGGAGAGCGCGAAGTAGGACCACCAAATTATCTGGGACATCGCACCACAACTCTAACGCCATACTCGCCGCCTAGACTTGAGGTAGAGCCAATTACATTTACAATCAGGCCATAGACAGTAGACTTGTGCACTGTTGAGGAGATCCATATGACGTATAGCCGTATAACACTTATATTAGGTTTAGCCTTGATCTTTGTAATTGGCTGCAGCACTCAGAAGCACTCGCAAGTACAGTATACAACCAAGGATAGGCCTGGTTTAAAACTAAGCCTGATGCTCATAAGGTACTATTGCATACTGTTTGGTACTGTCCTTGGATTAGTGCTCGTTGCTGGCTGCACTGCCAACACACAATCTACGCAACCAAAGCCGGTAAAAGAGCAACCACAAATGTTGCGCTCAGCTAAATCTAACAAAGAACTCAAGCTCTCTCTTGAGCTACCCAAGCAGCAGTATATAGTTGGCAGAGGCTACTCGCTAAAGGTCATGCTTACCAATTTAAGCAATAAAGATATCAAGCTTACCTCGCCCAACCTCATCAGGGTAACAATTATCGATAAAGACGGCAACATCGTGCTACCGGGTTATTACGGCGGCAAGCTTGCCGACTATACAATTAAAAAAGGCAAGTCCCACAGCGAGGTAGTACCGTTTAGCATAGGTAGTCCAGGCACGTATAAGATACTGTGCAATACAAATGATGGAGTGCACGTAAAAGGCCACAGTGGAACTGAGTGGGAGCCGCACAATCCACCTCGACTTGAGCTAAAGCCGATAATAATTACCGTTAAACAAAACGATGGTATATCCCAAGAGGGTAAGAAACACGCGCTTAAAACAGTATGGCTTAAAGATGAGGGCTCAGAGGCATTGCAACCCTTTATTAGCTATAAAGATTATGTATATGTGCCTGCAAATCCCCTGCATAGCGATAAACCAGGTGAGCCTTACATGCTCGAGTATATCGGTAGCTACGATGATCTACAGGTTTTTAAGTCCAAAATTGCAACCGATGAGCCACCGCAGTGGCTCTGGGGCTATCAAAGGGGAATAGACAGACAGCTTATTGATCAGTTCTTTACGTACCGACGCTGGCAGAAAGTAAGTGGTGCACAATTGCAGATCATGCGCTCTACCACTACAAAAGATGGCTTGCGTCTGGCCTTTGAGGTACCCAAACAAGACTTTAAAGCTGGCACAGAATATACAGCTAAAGTTACGCTTATAAATCTTACCGATAAGGACCTAATATTTAGCACAGCCGGCCTATTCGAGCTAAACGTTTTAGATAATAGCGGCAAGCTTGTAGCAAGGGTATGTCCTGGGGCCGAGGCTTATGGTGACTATCGCAGGGCATTTGCACCGGCTGTGCCTTATAGCACCAATATCGCTTTTAAGGTTGATAAGCCAGGTAATTATAGGGTTTACTGCCGTTTATCTGGAGGTATCTGGGATACGCCATTTGGTAGTAGTGGTGGCTCTGGCCCACCACCTGATCTAAAAACAGAGCCCATTGAGATTGTTGTTAAATAACCTGTAAGCGATTTAATTATCTTTGCTGAGTAAACTACCAACTCGTATTTTAGGGGGTGTGTTTGGCGTTCATAAGCCTGTAAGCCCACTAAATAGGCTGTTGTAGTAAAGAGATAGGATTGTCAGTATAAAAAGTGGCTAGACACTTACCTCTATGTTGGGGTTCATTGATTTTACCGTGTGCAGGAGATCAGAAAGGCCTTCTATGTATCTTGGTACGGTAATCGTCTTTCCTGCTGCGTAACTGATTTCCAGGGTGTGAAGAAGGGCTCAATTGACCTAATATCACTTAAGGCAATGGTTATCTTACGGATAGGGCTCTGAAATGTTATCAATCCATTATCCTGGATTACAATTGTCCTGAATTCCCTAAAGTTAATGAGCCAGGAAAGCAGAACAAGAAAAAGCATCCATGATGCACGTAATAATTCTTCAGTGAAATCTAAGTCCTTTGCTATGACTAGGTACAATGTAAGCGGTAAGATAGTAATCGTATAAAGTATAGCAAATAAGTAAAGGAAGAGATTGTACCGTCTGGTTATCCTATACGTTTTCATGCATGAAATCC
>DASQQM010000285.1:0-3737 GCA_035643475.1 Anaerolineae bacterium
ACATTTTTCGGGTCAAGCTCGAGTGCTTTGCTATAGCTTTCTATCGCTTTATCATATATCTTCTGGTCACCATACGCATTTCCAAGCTTGATCCAGGCATTGGCATCCTTGGGATTCTTTTGGGCAGCCTGCTCAAACGCCGCAATTGTTGCTGCGACCTGAGCATCTGTCTGTGGCTGCGAGGATGTCTGATCTCCTCCAGAACCGGGAATGATCTGGCTAATCATCGGAATATAGACAACTATGAAGGCAAGCGCAATAATGACCGCGCCGACCTTTGTTACCATACCGACCTTCTTTTTGTCTAAAAGCACCTTCTCCTACTCCCTTATAATTGTGATTTGCTTAAGAATTACCAGGCAGTGTGCAAAAACAGCGTGTTCTACTCAGCAAGTATTGCTTTGAGCATACCGCCATAGCTATCCAAGTGTAACACAATACCGGCAAGTATTACATCTGTATATCATGATGTCCCGCTAGCAAGTCGTTACTTACCTGTACCTGTACCTGTCCCCTCTACCCCAACCGACTGGCCTCCTTCCTGTAGCGGCCCGGATGCCGGGACATCGCTCTTACCATGCCCCATCTCTGAGCCAGATGGAGGAGCTACCGTTGTATCGCTTGATTGGGTAGTCTCACCACCGATACCTGGGTGACCCTCAGGTAACTGACCATTTTGCAGTTCCTCTTGCGATAACGCGGGCGCACTATTATTTGAGACATTGCCTGAGGTTCCCGGTGCAAGCGTGGATATATCACTTGTCGAGTTCGTTGTCGCAGGCATAATAATCCCACGAGCGAAGAACCCTATAACGAACGCGACAACAACAAGGGCAACCGTCCAGATCACATCAACCTGCTGGGGCGTATTCAACCCCTCTGATGATTTTGCTTTAGCGGGAGCCTTTGCAGCTGCCTTGACTCCAGGCTTTGATGCCTTACTTGCAGGTGATTTCTTTGCTGCCTTACCGCTTTTATTAGGAGTTTTGCTCTTACTGGGAGTCCCCTTTGCCTGATCATCGAAAAATTTATCTCCCAACGAGTTAACCTCCCTTCTTTATCTATTACTACTGGCTTACATGATAACGTTTTGCCATGTTCCTATCAACTGCTAAGAATGGCTGCCAGATAGTACTCCGTCATACATCAATTAGTAAGTAAGAATTACGAGATGGATGGTTTCTCCATCTTTAGTTTCCTTCGTATTGGCTCGGCTCTTTTCAGGATTTCAGCCTCATCAAGGGTGGTATACGTGCCATTCTCGTACAGGACCTTGCCGGATACCATGGTTAACACCACGTTCTCCTGGTTGGCGGTGTACACTAAAGCCGAATACGGGTCGCGCGTCGGAATCTGGTGACTGTGCGACATGTCAACAGCTACAATATCTGCCTGCTTGCCAGGATCGAGCGAGCCAATATCGTGGTGTAGACCTACCGCCTCCGCACCACCTAGCGTCGCCATATAGACAAATTTCTCCGCGTTAAAATCGGACGATTTGGTTATCCCTCTCTGTATAAGGAGACCTATTCTCATCTCATCAAACACATCCATCGTGTTATTGCTTGCTGGGCTATCCGTCCCTATACCAATCCTGAGCTGGCGACTCAAAAATCCCGGTAGAGGCGCTATTCCCATGCCAAGCTTAGCGTTGCAACGGGGACAGTGCGCCACCGCAACGTTATACCGCTTAAGAATGTCAATATCGGCCTCATCAACCTGAACGCAATGGACCGCAAGCAGGTCCCCGCCATCAAATACACCCCATTCCTCCAGATACTTTACCGGACTTACCCCTGTCGGTTGCCAGAGAATATCGCCCCAGCCGACCGTATCCCAGTACTCAGTCGATAGCCTGCCCGAACCGTATTTTATAAAATCGTATTCGGCCTTCGAGCCTGCGAGATGGGTGCATATTTTAAGGTTATGCTCCCTTGCCCATGTGGTAGATGCCTTGTAAAGGGGTGGAGATACCGTATAGGGAGAATGCGGGGCAAAGCCGATCGTAAGGTTAGTGCCCGAGGCCATATCGATCCACTTCGCTACGTTGTTTTCCGCCTCCGCCATTATTTCTGGTACCCTGGTATGGGCCATGCCAGTCACTTCATAGTAGATGACCCCCCGCAGGCCCGCATCCTTGGCCGCCCTAAGACTGGTACCGCTATTGGTAATATCTGCGATGGTCGTAATGCCCGATTGTAACGCCTCAAGCGCGCCCAGGTAGGCGGAGAGCGCCCAGTCTCCCTTTTTAAGTATATTGCTTTTCTTCGTTAATTGTATCTTCCAGCCGGCATAGCCAAGATCGTCACAGGCCCCCCTGAAAACGCTGTACTCTAAGTGGGTATGTAAATCGACAAAGCCAGGAAGGATTACCGCTTTACCGAAGCTTACTACTTCTTCGTCCGGATATTTATTGCTCATCGTTTTAAACTTGCCGACATCTTTGATCCTGGAGCCTTCTACAACGACAGCTCCATCCTCAATTGGCCTGTGACTTATCGGTAACACCCATTTTGCAGCTAAAAGCATATCTCACCCCTGTCAAACTACTACAGCATCTAATGGTACCGATCGATAACAAACTCGCCGATTCCTTTAAAAACCTCAACCGCGCTACTCCTTGAGATAGTCTTGAGCGAATCCATCGCCTTGTTTGCATATGACCTGGCGGTCTCCTTAGTGCGGGGGATTGCATCACATTCGTTAATTAACCTGATCGCTTCATCAACATCTCTATCATCTGGTTGCTGCTTTGAAATAATTGCAGCAAATTGACTATCGTATCCCAACTCCTCGAGAGCATAGAGTACTGGCACGGTTACCGTACCGTCACGAATATCGACCCCGGTCCCTTTACCGGTCGCACCGCCACCGGCGACATCCAGCACATCATCGTACATCTGAAAGGCGATGCCCAGGTTCTCACCGTAACTGGTAAGGGCAGCAACATCAGAATCTGAAGCGCCAGATAAATAAGAACCAACCTGGCAACAGGCAGCAAACAAGGCGGCCGTCTTCCGCTTGGCCTTTTGAACGTAATCCTCAATGGATTGATCAATCACATGTGCCGTTACCATCTGATCAAACTCGCCCAGGCTTAAGTCAAGCGCAGCGTTTACCAGTATCTCAACAGAGCGCATCTCCAACCGTGATAATGTCTCAAAGGCGGTTGCAAATAAAAAATCCCCCACCGCAACCGCGGTATGCTCGCCCCAGACCGAGTTTACCGTTGGGACACCACGCCTCGTGTCGGCATCGTCCAGGATGTCATCGTGGATCAGGGAGGCCATGTGGATAAGCTCCGAGGCGACGGCTGCCGGTATAGATCGCTTAAGATCATAATCCCCCACCATCCCGGCCATTAGAACAAGCGCCGGGCGGAGCCGCTTTCCGCCGGCTTTGAGAATGGTAAGAGACGCCTCGGCGAGTACCCCGCTGGTAGATAATGCTATCTTAACGAGTTCTCTTTCTACCTCTGCCATATCTTGAAGGATGTGCTGTGGAATCGGGTAGACCTTGCTCATAGTTCTATAAGCTCCTCAAGAAAGCGGTACTGCACTGCCGGAAGGGACCTTATGCCGGCAAGTGCGCGGTTTCGGGCATCATGGAGTGCCTGATCTGAGTCGGGTATCCCCGCATGTATGGGGTGGTGGGAGGCCTGGTAAATGCGACCAAAGGAAGATGCAAACCCGATTAAGGGACCCGTTATACTGGACGGGCATCCTCCGAGCAGTGCA
>DASQQM010000286.1:0-7129 GCA_035643475.1 Anaerolineae bacterium
GTGGATAATTTCTGGCAACCTTTTTATAGGGCTAATTCTTATATCGGTTGTGCCATCATTTATCTGGGCGTTCTTCCCCGTCTATGCGACTATGACGGGTGCTATAGCTGTAGACCCGTTCGCTTTTGTGCGCTATTTACCGGCCATGGCTTTAGTTTCGGCCGGTTGTCTTATTATTAACCAGGTAAGGGTAGCTCACAGGAATGGCAAAGAACCTAAGTAAAAGAGCGAAATTTATAATTGGAGTGCCGATTGGCGCAATTTTTGCAGGGGTTTTAGTACTGCCATTTCTGCTTATGCTCGTACCGAACCCAAACCCTGTAAAGATTACCAGCTTAGCAAACCAAAGAGTCGGAACCTACCTCGATACCGGTCGGGGTCTCTATAAACTGTATCCGTACTCATCGAGTCAAGCCAACTTTCCTGAAGGAGCGCCCGCCGCTATTGAACAACCTTGTGTATATATTAAGTACCGTCAGCTTGATGGCTTATCTTCATATGGGATATATGAATACTCCTCCAGCCAACCGGTCCCGGTAAGGAAGACTATCAAGAGTAAGAGCATATTACAAATACTACCAAGAGGAAGGCTGGCGCCAGGCCTCTACTACGTTACCGCAGCTCGAAACGGTATGTTTGGGGGCAAGGACTACTTCTACTTCAAAGTGGGATCAAAAGATAGCAAGAATACGTTGTTAATCTCTAGAGGATCTGGGTACATGCTGTTCTTGTAATGTGGTCGTACAGCTAAACGCGCGGAGCAGAGGATATATATATGGGCTCTATCGGCATAAGACCCATTTGTAATTCCGTAGAAGGGGTGGGTGAAGAATGGCAGAAGAGGAAAATAAGCGGAAAAACGAACAACCGCGAGAGCCGACGGTAGGACCGGGAGAGGAGCGAAAAGGCGCACGAGAGTTCCTTCATAAAAGGTTTGGTTTTGGTTTCGAGACGATCACTGGCGTAGGTGAGGTTGTTCATGAGCATGACGATAGGGCCTCGGTGCTCTGGTTGCTCAGTAGCGTCTTCTGGTTTGTCGTTGCAACGACCTTTGGGATAATCATCGCAACTGAGTTAATAGCTCCTGAGACGTTCGCCGGCATCCCGTGGCTTCTTTTCAGCCGGGTGCGGCCATCTCATGTTAATGCCGTTATTTTTGCCTGGTTGACGATGATGTATTTCGGTGGGATATTTTATTACCTACCTCGTCTCTTGGGCACAAGTAGCCTGTGGAGTGAGTCACTGGGCATATGGACCGCGTGGGTGTACAATGTGACTCTTGCGCTCGGTTTTATCGGGTTGCTGGCGGGCTACACCCAGGGCAGGGAGTATGCTGAGTTTATATGGCCGATCGACATACTTATTCTGGCTGTCTTCTTCAGTAACATCGTCAATATCATTGGTACTGTGGCGGTACGGAGGGTGCGCGCCTTATACGTGAGCGTGTGGTGGGCGATGGCGGCTCCGGCATGGGTTGCCCTAAGCATCGCAATTGAAAACGTTATCTGGCGCCCGGGCAATATCTTTATGTCCCCAGCGCCGTGGAATCCATCCGGCGCTTTGCCATCAGCAATAAACGATGTCCTACTCAACTGGTGGGGGAACCATAACCTCTTTGGCTTGTGGCTCACACCGATATTGGTTGGACTTGTGTATTACTTGGTCCCGAGGATAACCAATACGCCGCTTTATAGCCACACGCTCTCACTGATATCGTTTTGGGGAATCATCTTTGTTTATGCGGGTGTCGGTGACCACCACCTGTTACAAACCCCAACCCCCGGTTGGCTAAAGACAATTGCTTCTGTAAACAGCTTTGCCATTCTCATCCCGGTCTTTGCGTTCTTCACCAACATATATCTTACAATGCGGGGAAATTGGGACCGCTTCTATACAAGCTTGCCGTTGCGATTTACGATAACCGGTTTTGTATTCTATATATTAGTAAACGTACAGGGGGCTATTCAGTCATACCAGCCATTTAATGTATTCGCTCACTTTACAAACTTTATCGTTGCTCATGCCCACCTCGCGCTGCTGGGCGGGTTCACGATTCTCGGCATGGGCGTTATCTACTACATACTGCCGAACGCACTGGGAAAACCACCGTATTCAAGAAGCCTTGCCGAGTGGCAGTACTGGCTTGTTACTGTCGGGTTCCTCTTCTTTTTTCTCTCGCTGACCATAGGTGCTTTTGTACAGGGGCAAGGTTGGATGATGAGCCAGCCAGAAGTAAATGTTCTGCCTCAGATCAGGATATGGTACCAGATGCGCGCCCTTGCAGGCGGCATGATTTATGCATCCGCCTGGATTCAGCTGTATAACGTTATCCAAACCTACCGCGTTAGAACAAGCAATACTATGACCGCACGGACACGACGAGACTCCCACTCAAGTCTGGGCCAGGCAGAAGGCGAAGTAACAGCATAAAAGGGAGGAGGATGTAAAAGATGGCAGAAAAAAGGCGCTGGCTGCCCCCATATTACCCAACGCCGAGAGAGTGGGGAACGCATCCACGTAAAAAGATGCTCATGACGCCGGTAATCGTCTTTGTTGGAGGTATCTTCGCCTTTGCGGTTACCACCTCTATTGCGGCGATACTGCAGATATTCGTGTTTAAACCGCCCGCGTCGAATGATTGGGCGCCGCTTACCAACAGTGCCCTTCGCGGGCGCATGATCTTCATCCGAAACGGCTGCTCCTATTGCCATAGCGGGTTTACGCGACCGCAAGATGTGCGACAGGGTCTCTACTTCCTGTACCCGAGGGTATCACGGCCGGGTGATTACTTCGGTATTGAAAATAGCCCCAACGTGTTCGGCTCGGAGCGCACCGGTCCCGATCTTACCTTCGATAGCGGGTACCACCCGGATGATTGGCACCGGGCTCACTTTTTTAACGCCCGCTATGTAACGCCGTTTTCGATCATGCCCCAGTTTAGTTTCTTATCCGACAACGATGTGGAGGACCTCATCGAGTTTATCCAAACGCGTGGTAATAAGAGTGGGCTGTTGCGTACGGCAGGGCAGATAGTCATGAAGGAAGGCCATCGTGCTGGAGGCGGCCTGCCGGCACCCCCAAAGGGTTTTAGTGCCGCAAACTTAACGATGGCCGATGTCACAAAGCTTAAGCCCAACCCGCCTCAGGGTAACGTTGACGGATTACCCTTCCCGCATCCCTTCATGCTTAGCATCGTCGACCGCTCCTACTGGCTGGCCGATGACCCGATGCCGGTTACGACGGATAACTTAATCGATGGGAGAAGGATATTCCAGGAGCGCTGCATCGGCTGCCATGGCGAGGGCGGTGCCGGTGTGAGCTTAGCAGCGAGGTTTTTACGGCCACCTCCGTTTGATTTTACAGACGAACAAGCTGCTGCCAGTGGTCCGCATATGGGGCCGGGCATGTGGTATTACTTTATATTGCGCGGCATCCCCGGAACGGACATGGAAAACTTCGGCACGCGCTTAACCGTTGAGGAGATCTGGAAGGTAGTCCTGTTCCTCAAGACTATCCCGAATGGTGGCTTATTGCCCGATAGGGTGCCGACGCCGGAGATGTATATCCAGTGGAAGCCGCCGCCCCCGCTATTATCTTACATAGCGGCGCACCCGCTCGATAAGAACAAGGATTTCGTGGAGAAACCGTGGCCGCAAAGGGATGCGTTTGAGCTTGAACAGGAACGGGTAACGCCAGGCCTCTCACCCGGCGATAGATTCTTTTTCCCTGGTTTTGGCGAGGTATCAAAGGAAGCGATACGGGCGAGGATTAAGAGTAAGTATGAGGAGCTATTAGATGCAGGGTGGAAAGACCTTGAGACGCGGTCAGGTCCAAAACCGCCGCGTAGCCAAAAGGAAATTTCGCCTCCATCGCTCAGGGATTTTCGTTAGTATGACGCGTCGAAGGGGTATGAGGTAACGGAGGTTGCATGGGTAGAAGACTAATTATTCAAGTAGCGGTAGCGGTGGTGCTGGCTCTGATGGTTGTAGGCATTGTGAGCTGTGCGGTACGGCCAGGCGCCAGTGAGGCAACTATAGCAAACCTATCATTCGTACCGCCAGAATTAACAGTGTCACAAGGGGCGACTGTAACCTGGACGAACAAGGATAATACAGCGCATACAGTTACATCCGATGAGGGGCTGTTCGGGTCGCCGGTTTTAAATCCCAGTGATAAATTCGAGGTCAAGTTCGAAAATAAGGGAACATTCGTGTACCACTGTGAAGTCCATGATTATATGAAGCATGCGAGGGTTATTGTGAAGTAGGGCTCCTAAACGTAGGGCCTTACTTAATACGGCTAAATACACAAGGAGGTAGAGTAGAATGGTAAGTAACCCATTCCTAAGGGCAACTGTCTTAGGTGTAACTGTGATGCTTATTACCGTTATTACCGGTTGTCCTGGCCCGACGACAACGACTACGAGTTCGACTACGAGCACTACCATGCGGACAGAAGCGACAGTACCCGAGGCACCACCGCCGAGCGAGCTTCAAAATTTGAAAAACCCACTCGGAGTGACGCCGGCAAATATTCAAGCAGGCAAGCAGTTGTATGATAGGTCATGCTGGGTCTGTCATGGGCTTAATGGAAAAGGTGATGGTCCGGCGGCACCCAGCCTGCCGCAGATGCCAATCGACTTCACGAGCGACCACGACTTCCAGACAGAGACCGATGGCCAGGTGTTCTGGCTTACCTTTAATGGCATTAAAGGTACCGATATGCCAGGTTTCAAGGATACGTTCTCAAATGATGAGATCTGGCAGATCGAGTCATACATCATTCAATTCAGGAGTAATCCGGCGAACCGGAGAGGCTTTGGCCAGTCTGGTACAACCAGATTTACTGGCACAACTTCCGCTGGCGGCACAACGAGCACATCGATGGCGGGTACTACTTCGTCATCGTAGCGTAGGTATGCATAGGAGTCGTTGGTGGTCATAGTCAACGATAGAGAGAGGGGACGTGAAGCAAGCTGTTCTAATTATGAGCGTAGTGGCAGCGGGGGCAGTTCTTATTGCTGGCTGTGCTGATTCTAACCATCGTACAACACAGCAAACGACTACCAGCAATCAGGTAGCGACAACCGTTCCTGTAAACCCGCCACCGCCAAACATTGAAGATATGAAAAATCCGCTTGGCGTAACACCAGAAACCATCGCTTCAGGCAAGAAGTTATACGACCAGGCGTGCTGGGGATGTCATGGTAAGGATGGAAAAAGTGATGGTCCGGATTCGAACAACTTACCACAGAAGCCGACCAACTTTACGACCGATCCGGATTTTCAGACGATGCCTGATGGTGAGGTTTTCTGGATCATAAAAAAGGGAATTAAAGGTACTGCTATGCCCAGCTGGGAGACGACATATTCGGATAACCAGATATGGCAAATTGAAGCATATATCATCCAATTCAGGCAGGACCCGAAGAATCGCAAGGGGTTTGGGCAGCCAAGCGCGACATCATTAACCGATGGTGCTACGGCACCTTCGTAGGGGGATGATTTGATGAAAATATCGTTAATTGAGATACAGATACTTATATCGGCACTCATATTCCTGCCCGTCGCGATGGTGCTCATTATAGCTTTCTTACGGGGTGGCTTTAAGAGGGTTGAAAATGCCAAGTATATAGTGACCGCATACGAGGAGGAAGATTACTGGGATAGTGGTAGGAAAGATGGACAGGCTCACGGCAAGGATAAGCGGTAGGGTGCTCGCATATCGTATAAGTCTTCACACAGAGGAAGGGTGTGAAAGCGATGGGTTTACGTGAAAGTAAGGCGTATAAGCGCATAAAGATTATAGTGATTGCAGTAACAATACTTTATGTAATTATGGGTTTAGTGCTGTCCTTGCAGGCGATTGCGCAGCCATTCGAGAGCGTTATCACCACAGGTGTGGTCAACAAGGTACCGACCGGAAATGATGATAAGGCGATTGAGGCCTACTATAATTACCTGGCTCAGTCACGTTTCATGACGCTGCACCAGACATTTATTATTGCAGCGCCATCTCTTGGCTGGACATATGGTGTTATTGGTGCATTTCTTATTCTCTTCTTTTTCTTTGCCTACGTGTGGTATGCACGTCATGCACGGAGTGATCTGTATCCAGTTGAGAGCTACAACGGGTATATAACGGAGCGTTCAGGACCGGTTGATTCCCTTAACTGGGCTTTCTACGCGATAGTTGGCTCATTTATGCTCTACTACATGGTTATTCAAATTGTTTATGGCCAGCTCTACTAGAAGCTGTCCAGTATCGCTTCTGGGGGGGGGGAACAATATTATGGCAAGGGGCAATGAAGACCGAGAGAGCAGAGGTCAGGTAGAACGGGTGAGACTAGAGAGCGCGCTGGTCAGCACACGCTATAAAGAGACCGGCCAGGTGGCGCCGTTTGCTTATGTGATTAATGTAACGTTGCCCCGAAATATATGGGACGGCGTTTTCTTCTCATGGCTGTCGATAAAGGGCCACCTACAGGCCTTCCATGGCGTTCATCGCATGGAAGTCTTTGCATCGAATATTGACGATAGGGTGCGAGCGGTATTTATCGTTAGCTGGACCTATGAGGAGCAGCTTACCGCATGGCTTGAAGATGGGTACACGGTCGAGGAGATGTTGAGAAAAGAGGGGGTTGTGGAGGACAACATCGAGGTCTCCCTCCTTCGCGATTTTACGTAAGCATAGGGGATGATCGTATGGGTCAACGGAATATGCAGGATAAGAGACCGCCTGAGGATAGGATCGAAAGAGAGTACAAAGGTGCGCTTGAATCAAGCTATGAGCGTGAGGACCAAAGGTGGAGCTATGCCAACCAGGCGCGTGATTGGCGAAATTTATTTATTATCGCCGTTATCGAGGTGGCGTGGATGCTCATAGTGTACTTTCTTGAGCCTGGTATAAGGTAAGTGAGGTATAAGTGTAGAGGGGCGAGGGTTGAGACGATTAGTATCAGCCATACTTTTAATAGCGGTTGTGCTCTCTCTTTGCGGTATTTTGCATGGCTGTGGTCTAGGCGACTATGGACTAAACGGGTCATGGGAAACATATACCGATAAAGAGGCAAAGATATCGTTCTCGTACCCTGCGGTCTGGGCACTGACCACCACACAACCCCCGAAAG
>DASQQM010000287.1:0-3807 GCA_035643475.1 Anaerolineae bacterium
CCGGTGACTGGTAACTATATACCCACACTCTGCAGCACTGGTTCTGAATACCACACCCCGATTCACTGATTCACAGGGCGTGTTGATGCTAGATGAGCGCCGGTTTAGGAATCAATGGCAAGTTATATTACTTGCGCTGGCAGCAAATTACAGATAGATTTTACTAAAGCTTAAGAAAGGATGATCTGTGTGGAACAAGCATATTGCGAGGCGCTGGGAATTGCAACCGAGTTTGAATTAAATGGAGAGGCTTTCTACCGCCAGCTTATCGAAAAAGTCTCGGACCCGTTCGCAAAAAAGGTCCTTGTGTTTCTTGCTGACGAGGAGATCGATCATATACGGAAGATCGAGGCTTTTAACAACGCCCTGCTCGGTAAAGGCGAATTCGATTTTGAGACCGAGTGCAATCTTGAACTGCCTGATAGAATCGAGGCTTTGATACAGGCTAGGATGAAAGATGCGGACAAGAATGTGTCACCAAACAGCGACGACCTTGATATTTATGACGTTGCAATGTTGCTGGAGACAAGAAGCTATGAGCTCTACGAGCAAATTTTAAACGATGTTGAGGACGAGCGGGTGGAGACATTCTTCCGGTTCATGCTCTCAGAAGAGAAGGAGCACTATGACCTTCTTGCTTCCTCTAAGCAATACCTCACAGATCCCTCCTATTATTTTGAGGAGTATGGCGGCTGGATTTTTGGATAAAGCTGTATTTGACAGCTCAGCCCCTTCACGCTAGGCTAAAGGAATATCACGCTGGCAGTAATGCCAGGAAAATCACGTTGAAGTTCGGTTTGAGAATCGATAGTCTGCTTGCTGCCAGACTTAGGGGCGAGAAAGGATTTTTGTAATGTCGATTAAAAATGGATCAGAAGTAACTTTTGCATATAGGCTCTTCTCAGGTGACGAACTTATGGATGAGACGCTGCCTGGTCAACCCATGGTATATACACAGGGCGAGGGCTACCTTATACCAGGCCTTGAAAAGGCAATGGAAGGACTCAAAGAGGGAGACAAAAAAGAGATTATCGTAGCTCCTGAGGGTGCATACGGTGTCCGTTCAGATGACAAGATTATCCACGTCCCCCGTGCCAACATCCCCAAGGATGCCGATGTCCATGAGGGCTCAAAGGTACCAGCAAAAACTCCAGAGGGCGATATGATCGTCGGAACCGTGACCGAAGCCAACGACGAATCCATAACCGTAGATTTCAACCATGAGCTGGCCGGGAGAACGCTCAGATTTGAAATTGAGGTAATCAAGGTTTCGAAGTAGCAGGAGTTGCCGGTCGGCAGTCTTGGTGCCTTTGGAGAATTAAGGTGTCGCTATCTTCTCGCCGGTTGCCTTGCCCGGGTGATCGGCCTTATTAAAGGCTTCGATTATTTTGTCCTGTGCCACCTTGGTTGAATCATATTCGATCTCGCACAGCTTATTTGAATAATCCACCCTCACCTTGCCGATGCCGCCAAGAAGCTTAAGCTGTCCGTTGATCTTCTCCAGGCAGTCCGTCCCGCTGAGTTCTTCCATTTTAAATGTGGCGACTGTTGCATTAGAAGCATCCACCGTCCCAACAGTCGCGGTTTCAATGCCGGTCATGGGCGGTGCAATGGTCGTGGACGTTATCCCACCGCCAGACTGGCTCGGTTTCGAAGGTGTTCCCATCCCGATATAAATCGTTAATACGAGCACCGATGTAACGATTATCCCAATTGCCAGGGAGCGGCTTGCGGTACTCCTCTTAGCCCGGTCATTTGCCTTGAACTGTGGCTTTGCATTTGAGCCCTTCTTTGCTTTGCGTTTCGCCATATCACCATCCCCTTAAAACAGTCAATAGGTTAATTCTCTCAGCAAAACACCGGAAAGTAAATGCTGGACGGGTCTACTAATCCTCAATCTCGTACGCCGGGGTGCTATCCGCCGGGATACCCGCAACACCTGGCATACCATCATGCTCCCGGTCGAGCTCCATATCAGTTATCGCTCTCTCTTTTCGCCCAGTAATATTGCGCATTGCCAACAAGAGTTCCCTTGAGTAGAACGAGAATATAGTGCCCGCTATGATAAGAGCGGTCGAAATCCAGAACACCGAGAGGTGATTCTGGAGGTCTTTGATAAGTACAAGATCAAGAATAAAGACGACAAAGCCCAGGTGGAGAAGTGAGGAGCCAAATTGCACCATTATTCCTTCCCTCTCAAAAACAAGCCTCTTCGACCTGGCTATAACCATTACTACTACCGCAGCTTGGATAATCGCAGAAACCACCAGTAAAAATCCAAGACCGACGGCAAACCCCCATATAATTCCGATCATCAGGCTTAGCGCCAGCAGAATTACGCTTGACTGCAACAGATAACCCCTGGGAATAAACCTTTTAGGGATGCACATGCAGAGGATGAGCACGAGGGCAACCACAAACGGATAAGCATACGAATTCATCATGCCCAAGTAATCGGTATAAAGCCAGCTGGAGGTCCAGCCGGGGTCCCTTACGGAATTAGCCCAGCTCTCAATCGTCCCATAAGCAAAAATGGCTGAGAGCGCAACCAGGATAGTTATGGTGGCAAGCGCCAGGGCGAAATCATATATCCCGGCTTTTCTTATATCGAACATATCATCCACCCCTAAAGTAGCTATCAGCATAGTAGTAAGTAGTTCATAGTTAGTAGTTCATAGAGTAGTGCCTATATCTCTTACCCACATCAACGGGTAACTGCAGCACTGGATAACTATTCCTACATCTCTTATCCACATCTCTGACCCCTAGCCCCTGGGACCTGGTCACCTGGTCACCTGGCTATCCGGTAACCCAGTCCCCTATTCACCCATTCACCGACTCACCGACTCACCGATTCACCGACTTTACCCATATGAGTGAACCCCCGGTATAACGTAAGTAGTGACGTACGTTAAGACAAGCGTCAAGAAACAGAAAATCCCTAAGATTGCAGTGGTGTTCCACATCCCTCGCCGGTGCAGGTGCAACCGCGAATGCAGGTACGCGGTGTACAACAACCACATCATGAGCGACATGTTAATCTTCGGCGACCACCACCATGGCTCATTCGCCCACGCCTTCAGCGCCCACGGGTAGCTCACCAACATCCCGAATGTGAGAAGAACGTAGCCAAGCTTGGCATAGCTGTAGGCTATTTTATCGTATAGCTCCTCCCTCTTCTTCACAAGCATGAATATGGATGCTAAGAACGACACCATAAGGGCAGCATACGATATGAAAAGAAGTGGCGGGTGGATCCACATGTAGGCCGAGTTATAAAAATACGTTACCCTCCCATAAAACATCTGAAAAAATTGCATCTGGCCGTAAAAATCTCCGCTGCCCATGGCCGCCTGGTAATCGGAGATCTCCTTATGAAGGCCCGGGAGAGGCGACGCAAAGGGGTTCGATGTGAGCATGGTAAGAAGCACAAACCCGGCAAACACTATATTTAGCCACCTACTAAATAAACTCTCCGCATTTCTCCTGTAGATGAGATAGGTAAATAATCCTAAGAATATAGCCCAAAAATAGAGCTTCTCGCTCTCGATCCAGAGGGGCGCCATCACCCTTCCCGCCACAAATCTGCTGGCGGGATTGACGAGCTCGATGCTCGAATAGATTTTAAGGTGAAACCAGACGAGAAGTGAGAATCCGAGTAGTAGCACCACAACGCTCGCTGCGAGGACCCGCCCGACATGCTTACTTCTAATAGCGCTAAGAACTATCAAAAGCACCGCCAACGTAAGCAGAATGATTAAAAAGTACCCCTCGAGCCCCTGTATAAGCTCTCTTGCCTTAATATAA
>DASQQM010000288.1:0-2500 GCA_035643475.1 Anaerolineae bacterium
TTTAGAGGCCTTACGCTATACGCTGCCCTTACCCGATCTCCCCATCTCCCTAGGCTTATATCGGCAAATATACAAGCTGATTCGCCTCGCAGTATGCCGGACGACACGCGCTTTAACTTTTCCACATCGTCCGTTTTCAAGCCTAATTCTTTCATAAATAGATCAAGTGCGGGTTTGCCTGATATATCGGTTGCAGTGGTTATCACCGGTATTGCACCGACAGCATCCGAAACCTTTCTCGCAAGATCATTCGCGCCACCAACATGGCCCGACACAAGACTTATCGAAAAAGCCCCGGTATCATCGACAACAACCACTGCCGGGTCAACCATCTTTCCCCTCAGATGGGGCGCTATCGCCCTTACAGCGATGCCGACCGCGGATACAAAGACTAGCGCATCGTATTTGGAGAATACATTTCCTACCAATTCAACAAGCCAGGGTTTCTTGCGCTCTTCTTTTGGGGGGGCAAATACCTCTACATCAATATCTTCGAGTTGTTCTTTAATAAGGTTCGCTACTCTTGTGCCGCTCTCCGTAACGGCAAGCACTGCGGTTCTCACTTCTTCCCCCCATTAATATTTAAGAATCTGCGATATAAGAATCTGCGACAACTAGCCTTCCTGTACTTCCATTCTATATTCTGCATTCTTTAGCATATAAAGAATGCTTCCATCCTAAATCTACATAAGTATTGGGCCTATAGTTATAATGTACCACAACTGAGGAACCTTTAGCCGAAGGTTTATAATGGCTTACGATTGAAAGGATGCAGAATTAAATAGTACCCTCACGGTACCCATGGCTAAACTGAGGGTCGTAAAGCTTGGATCTCTCGTAAACGCCATCGAGCACCCTGCCAACTATTATCATCGCCGTCCTTGTTATGCCTGCTGCCTTCACCTTTCCAGCAATATCGCTGAGCGTTCCCTGAACAATCTTCTCATCCGGCCAGGATGCACGCTCTACAACGGCTACCGGTGTGTCCTCCGGGTACCCTTTCACCAACTCGCCCACCAGCCTATCGATCATATGCACACTTAAAAATATACACATCGTCGGTGTGTGCCCTGCCAATGAGTGTATCTCCTGGCCTTCAGGAACTGGCGTCCTCCCGGCCATCCTTGTTATTACAACCGTCTGGGATATACCCGGCAGCGTCAGCTCTGCACTTAGAACAGCAGCAGAGGCCGCAAAAGAGCTTACTCCTGGGATAATTTCATACTCTATACCCTGCTGAATAAGCCAATCAACCTGCTCTTTTATTGCACCATAAAGGCTCGGTTCACCTGAATGGAGCCTCACTACTACCTTACCCTTCTCTGCCGCTCCCTTATATATAGTAACGACTTCTTCCAGACTCAATGATGCGCTATCATATAGCTCGCATCCTTGTTTACAATGCTCTAAAAGATGGGGGTTAATAAGTGAGCCGGCATATACTATAATATCTGCTTGTTCAAGTACTCTTCTCCCTTTTACCGTTATTAACTCCGGATCGCCTGGGCCCGCTCCTATAATGTAAACCTTCATATTAAAGTTCCAGCCCTCTTTTTATTATTACGGTCGACAGGTACCCAACCTTTCTTAGCTCATCCTCAGTCAGCCCGGATAGACCGAATAGTATCTTCTCAGAGCCGTGCTGTGACACCTTCTGCACTAGAACTGCATTATCCGCAAGACCTAATCCGGACAATACGTTTACAAATTCCTCGAGCCGCTCCCCTACCTTTAACACAATCACCGTATCAAACATCTCTAAGTAGCGCCATATCTCTCCAATTACCCTTGGGAGCGGGATTACCGCCACTTTCTCATCACCGATAGCGATGGGGATGCCTGCAGCCGATGCGGATGCAAAGACCGAGCTTATTCCCGGCAAGGTTGTAACGGTAGCTTCAGGATACCGGTCCTTAAGTTTCTTATAAAGATATATATACGTGCTGTAAAAAAACGGGTCTCCGAGGGTCACAAATGCCGAGGTTTTTCCATTTCTCAGTGCGCTTACTACCTCATCGGTCGCTAATGACCAGTGCTTCTCCAGCTCGCTTCTATTTTTTGTCATCGGGAATACGAGCTCCACTATCTCTGCTTTACCATTAAGTACAGGCTCGATAATCTTTCTTGCAATACTTTCTCGCTTCGGTGCCGAGTGGGGTGAAAATATCGTATCGACCGAGTTCAGTATGTTTACCGCCTTTACGGTAAGCAGTTCGGTATCCCCGGGACCTATACCGATCCCATAAAGCCTTCCCCATTCTGTCATAATAATCCATCACCTATTTATTCTATCTCTATATAAACAACGCTCGAGTCAAGTCCTTTAATTTCCGCGAGCTTATCTATTGTGGTATCTATCAACTCCTGATCCTGGTAGGATAGGCTCTTGCCAACCACCGCCCGACCGTTGATGTGAAGGCCAGTCAGATATTTTCCTATGGCCGTCGGTGTAATTTTGTTATCCGTTAATATGCATATCTTTTTATTATCCATTATCGCT
>DASQQM010000289.1:0-4979 GCA_035643475.1 Anaerolineae bacterium
TGATCTTTCACCGACAAGTAAAAAGAACGAATGCTAAACATCCACGCGACATCGAGCATCTGCACCTATCGTGGGGTTATAAGGGTAAAGATTTTGACATAACCAGAGACGGGCGAGTGCACATTTTTGTTGGTAACTATGAAGTAGCACATGAGCCGCTACCTTACAGGATTATTTTTAAACTGCATTTGCTTGTTAATGCCAAAGACTTCGTTTGTTATGAAAGCAAACCTAACAAAGAGGTATATGTTAAAGCAAGCGAGTTGCTTAAAACAGCCAATTAATGTAGCGAATAGCTTAAATAAGTCATTGGCTCCCTAGTAAACGTCGCCAATGTCTCTTATGTCGCCAGTCAGCTTTTAACACTCACACCGCCGCCAAGTAGCCCATTTAATAAGTGTGCAGCCATGTGGCATAATACCAAAAAGCCTAATGCAGCTTCCCTCATATGGCAATCGCTAAATAAACTTATCTAAGTAAGTGGGTTTACTAAGGGCAAAGGATTTCATGCGTGAAAACCTATAGGATAACCAGCTGGTACAAGTTCCTTCGTTATGTAGCTATTATACTTGGAATACCTACAATCGCTATAAACGTACTTGCACTGATTCAAGTCTTAGAACTTAGGAATGAAGTATCGCCCATAATTACGCTATTTTTTATGCTACTCTTGTATATGGTGCTTAGGGAATTTGATACCGTTCTAATCCAGGATAATGGGCTAATAACATTTCGCAGTCCTATTCGTAAGGTAACAGTTGTCCTAGGCGATATTGCGTCAATTAAACCATTTTTCCTTCATCACATAATAATAAAACACGCTGCAGGAAGGACTTTTGTGCCAAGATACATAGAAGACCTTTCTGACCTCCTACATACGGTAAAATCGATGAACCCCAATATAGAAGTTAGTGTCTAGCCACTTTTTACACTGCCAACCCTATTTGTCTTTGCAGCAGGCTGTTTATTGGCGATAAACTCAAAGCCTATCAACTAGAAAGAACCTCGTATGCCAGCTTACTTAACGGTAATCGTAATTGGCTCCGTCTCTAAATCACGTAAGGCATCTCGTACAGTGGGGTCGGTAATTTCTTGCACAGTCTTTGCTGTACGACAGACAACTCTATACGTGCCTGGTTTATTAAACTCTATGCTCACTTTTTCGTAGGTGTGCTCAGGTAGTGGAACCCAACCACTACTAACACCTGAAAACCCAACTCGCGCTGCAGGTTGGTCAAGTGAGGAGGACTGAGATGATACGACGTTGCCACTCGTATCTAAAACGACCACCTCGAAAAGAGGTCCTATGGAGGGCAAATGGTCTCTACTTGTGGGCGTGAGTAAAGTATATGTAACATATTGTTTCCCCGTGGTATAGCTTTGCTTTGGCATAACAAAAGTGCTCCTAAATTTGGAGTTTGATGCAACTGAGCGCAGCATCTGGGATTTGCCCTGCGGCATCTTAACAAATCTCTTAAATCCATACTTGGGGCCACCGATATCATAGGCCTTTGGGGCGGCCCACAGCCACAATGGGGGTGTTTGCGTCTCGTCTTTGCTTACATAAAACTTCGTATCGCCATACTTTCCTACGTAGTTGACTTGTGTAGGGTACCGTATGACACGCGTTTCGCTGCCGTAGTGGCTAGCATACGCATAGCCCGCATAAGTAATGCATGTATCCACCCAATATGGGTCACTTGGATTGTCGTTTAGCTGCAGGGTCTTAAAATCTATCGCAGGCTTTGCAGGCTTCTTAGTTGCTTTACTGCCTTGCTTTGTAGTCTGCTGATTACTGCAGCCAGCTACAAGGACCAAACCAACAACAATGATAAGCAGTAAGCGGGTATATCGCATAATAGCCTCCTATATTAGCACTCAACCGTATCTTAACCTTACACAATTGGGGATGGTAGGTCAATTATTAGCGTAGTAACTATATCCTTTTACTATCATTAGTACGCTGCGGTAGGCTGTTTAGTGAACTTACAGTCTTACAGATGCGCTTAAATCCTGAATTGTTAAATAAACGTTTCGCTTAGTCATTTTGATATTTATTCCTTATATAATTATCCTTTGCTATACTTTAAGTTAGTAGTTCGTGGCATTAGCATAGTAATTTTTCCTAGCGGTGAATAAGTATGTTTTCGTCTACCTTAAAGTCCTCAATCGCATTTTTTCGAAAGTACTGGGGCAGCCTTAGTCTGGCTGCAGTGCTCATTGCGGGCATTCCAGAGGTATTGTTTCGTTCACTTATTGATACTATGCCCTCTATTCTTGTTGACCAAGGCAATTCAAGTTCATTACTGTCGTCAAGGGCTATTCCGTTACTAAAAGGCACAGTTGGCATGATTCCAATAACCTTACTGCAAGCAATAATTGTACTAATGGTTTTTAATGATATGCAAAGTGGGCGGACTAGCCTTCTCAGCGCTGTAAGGGAAGCACTACCGACACTGCCCAAAGCCATAGTAATAGGGCTTCTATCTGGCATTGCAGTCTTTATCGGTAATGAACTTCTTGTAATACCTGGCATTCTAGCTGAATTTTGGCTATTTCTTGTCATTCCCATTGCAATGGTGGAAAAGGACTTAAGTCTTGGCGGTGTATTTAAAAGAAGCCGTACGTTGGTTCGGGGTTATTTCTGGCCGATTGTCGGAATCACAGTAGTTACCATGGTTCCATTTATGATCGCTGGCATTATTGGTGAACTATATACAGGCGGGATAGTTTTCGGCACACCATCACATATCAAACTAGGCTGGCCAATTCTTATCTTTAGTGTCCTAAACAGTCTATTTTTCTCTATTGCGGTTGCTTTTGTATACTTACGATTAGCCAATAGTAATGAATCCATAATTGAACCTACTGGGATTACTGCAACGTAAGACAAGCAATACAATCTTACAACCTATCCAATGGACTAAACCGCCTATGCTGTGCTATCAAATCATCGCTTGCCATGTTGACGTAGTTTCTAACAATGTCCACCGACGTGTGCCCTAGTATCTTTTGCAAGTTAAAGATATCTCCACCATTAAGCAAGTACCGCTTGGCAAAAGTGTGTCGGAAGGTGTGTGGAGAAACCGCACCCCCTTAATGCCAACCTGCCTGCCGTAGGCTTTAATAAAGCCTTGTATATGTTTTGTGCCGTAGCCCTCAACCTCGTTATAAAAAAGTGTTCGGTAACTTGGCTGGGTCGTGCTATGCGGTATTTAAATAAGGCTGCTGCAAGTTTTCTACCGATGGGAACGGCCCTCTCTTTGTTGCCCTTGCCCGTTACCAGCATGTAGCCCCTTTGATATGAACCTTGCTGTCCTCTAGGTTGGTGAGCCTAGTTAAGCGTAGACCGGTATCAAGGACGGTAAAAAGCAACTTAAGGTAAAGCCCTGTAGCGCGTCAAGTTGCATAAAAAACACCCCTAACTGTTGGTTAGGGGTGCCCACAACTTTTTGGCTATGAGTCTAGCACAAGTTTTAGCCATTTAAGCTTCAGCCAAAACACACGTTGAGTGTGTTTTGGCTGGTAATGGTGCGAGAAGGGGGACTTGAACCCCCATGTCCGTACGGACACTAGACCCTGAACCTAGCGCGTCTGCCAATTCCGCCATTCTCGCCTATTAGCTGGAGTAATACAATTATGATTACCCGAAGTACGCATTAATTTTACCAAGTCTTACGCAGTAAGACAATATCGGCCACACGCGGCGCGAACTCCGTGCTGGATCCTCACCCTGTACCTGCCCGCTCGTTAATTATGGTGGGACTATTATCCAGATAGGCTTGGGGCTATACCTCTCGTATGCATGCTATAATGCCTATACATAGCTAATAGCATTTCGCGAAATGATCCATACATCCCATTATCTATGAGGGAAGGGCGTGCCGATATCGAAGGAAGCTGTCATGCATGTAAAGATAGATGATCTCCTGCTAAACCGCTATAAGGTACTCTCTAAGCTGGGAAGCGGCGGTTTCTCCGATGTTTACAAAGCCTTCGATACCCGCATGGGGCGAATTGTTGCCGTCAAGCAGATCAACGTCAGCCGCCACTCAGCGCCTCGCGCGCTTCGCGAGGCGCAGACCGTTGCGCTTCTTAACCATCCAAATATCGTTACATTATACGAATTTGAGGAAGAGGGGGATGAGTGCTACCTGATAATGGAGCTTATCGAGGGCATCCCCCTCTCAAAAATATTGGCGCAGCTCGCCCCCCTCGCTGCCGAAGAGGCGATCGTCACCGGGATTCAGATATGCCGAGCCCTCGAGGCTGCCCACCTGAACGGCATCATTCACAGGGACATAAAGCCAGAGAACGTAATGGTCCTGTATGATGGGCGCCTCAAAGTCATGGATTTCGGCATTGCGCGGCTTAAAGGGGCAGCGACCGCCACAAGGGGCGACATTATCGGCACGTTCGCCTATATGTCGCCCGAGCAGGCTCGGGGTGAGACCGTTGACGAGCGAAGCGATATATTCTCGCTCGGAGCCGTCCTCTACGAGATGATCACCGATTCCATCCCGTTTAACGGCGAGACCGTGGTTGAGACATTGCATATGGTGCAAAACAGCGTGCCGGATCCGCCCAGTGTGATTAATCCCGCAATACCAGAGGGAATCGATAGGTGCGTCATGCGCGCACTCGCAAAAACCCCGCAGGAGCGCTATGCAAGTGCCGCCGATTTTCACATGGGCCTCGAGGGGTGTCGCTTGAGTACAGAGCCGGCCGATAAGGTATTGTCTGCTCTTGTCGCGAGATATGCTAGGGCGGATGAGAAGCCCGCACCGCCAGGGGATGGCGGGTGGCGTGATCGCCTTTGGGGATTCTTCGACGAGCATCACGAGTCGGTGACCAGAACCGCCATCGCCCTCCTGCTCTCAGCGCCGTTTCTGCCGGTACTGAGAGCCTGGTTCGGTCTACCCAGGAGTATAGCGTTTCTTGTGGCAACGATGGTATTTCTCAGTGCGCTGCTATGGCCC
>DASQQM010000290.1:0-7797 GCA_035643475.1 Anaerolineae bacterium
ACTAGCAGATATAGGGGTATAGTTTTGCTGAAACTAATTAAGGAGGAGTATGGTGTGGATGAAGATAAGGTAAAGGAAGACTTACAGGAAGTGGTAAAGCACCTTTCTGAGTTGCGCTTACCGCTAGATAAAATTATTGCAGAGGCCGGGTATGAGCCCGCTGAAGAAATTGAGAAACTAGAATTTAGAATGGGCCTGGTAGCTCATCATATACAAGAGATTCAAAAGGAATTAGGGATTCCCGAAGAACGGTTAGCAAGAAACTATTTTACAGGAATCTTAACCAGAAGAAGATAGGCCCGGGCATTTGCACCTAAGCCCGTCATTCACCGCTTACATAACCTACGCATTGTTAACGGTCTACATGCAAAACAGGATCTTACCTTAAGATTGTCTCTCTTATTTGCTGCTTCTTTACATAGCTTGCCCTGTCATTATCCTGACCTTACTAATGGAGTGCTAACAAAAGATACGGCGCACGAACAGGTCATTCCCACAATGCGATTTCCCCTATATCTTATGTTAATCAAGCATTCCTAAAACTGTTATTAATAATTTATTAGCAAGATGGCAAAAGCGGGGTAAATATACCTCGCGTTTTTCATCTGATCGAGGGAGTAAAGATATTGATTTACCCTGCTCTTCATATTCAAAATATATATGACGCACTAAACCCACTCGGTACTGGTGTGAGCGGTTACCTGAAGATCAAGTGCCTCCAAATGCAGGACAGGGTGGTCGGCCTTGCAAATCCTGGCGATATCGTTGCCATAAGCGCTGATTGTCCGCAGGCTTTTGTTGAGTACCTGCAACGCATAACGGGAATCACCGATATGCTGACCTTGCGCTACAAGGTCAGCCGCGATTTGCGCGAGCGCATTAACGCAACCTCTGTTTTTAGCAGCCTCATCCAAGATCCCCGATGGGAAGAGGCACGACGTCGAAATCCCACTCTCGATCCCTATATGCAGTCGCCCGCCATTTACGAGGCCGCGCGTGCGGCGGGGCTTGCGATCCCCCAAGAAACATGGAAAGCGGCAGTAACTGATCGCCTGACCGAGAAAATGAACGACAAAGCCATACTGTATCAGGAGTGCGAGAACCTCGGGATACCAGTGCCAGGATACTGGGTCACCGACAGCGGTCGGGTAGCGAACCACGTTATTAGCCTGTTAAGAGAAGGCCATAGCCCATTATATGTTCGCCAGACCAGAAGCGGAGGGGCATTCGGCAATATTACGGTTGAGCAGGCTTATTCAAAGTACATAATTCACGAACTGGGAAACCGCACGCTTAGCCACAATGAATTTATACAAGCCCTTGAGCACTTTATTAAGACTGGCTTTGGAGAGGAATTCTTAATCACCGAGCTACTTGATCTATACGCATCTCCAGGTACCCTCTTCTTTGCAGATGATGCAGGCATTACCGTACTATCCCACACCTACCAAATTCTGCAGCAGAATCGCAGGTTTCTCGGGTTCATGTATCCGGTAGAGGATGATATGATAAGCAATCATTTTAAAGTAATCGAGCGATCGATCCACCTTTTAATCGAGCCATGGAGACAGCTCGGCTATCGCGGCTACGGGAATATCGATTGGATGGTTACAAAAGATGGTGCCAGCTTTATCGCCGAGAGAAATGCCAGGCAAACAGCTGTCATTCCCCCTTTAAAGATTGCAAACGAGCTCTCACAACCTGGCATGAGCAGCCAATCAGTAATCCCGCCAGCGCTATCAATATTCACAATGGACCGGGTCTACTTCGACCGACTGGTTACCTTCGAAGACGTACACGCAGAGTTACGTGAGAAGAGGCTACTTTGGGAACAAAGCAAGAGCGGTGAAGGCGTTGTTATCACCGTTCCCCCATTACCGGGATTTGGAATCAACAGCGCAGGAATAATGGCGGTTGGCAGTAATCTGCCAGCTGCCCATGATATCTACAGGCGCACGCTTCATGCTCTGGGAAGTGGGGAAGATGCGCTGCTTTTCACACCGAAGCTATGACGATGCCCGGAGCTCTTACGAAGCAACCTTGCGAATCCTCGACGTGTACATTTCGATGATCTCCTGCTCTGTCGTGGCATCCTCCGGCGCCTTATCGAACCTATACTTGCCTGTAAACCGGGGAAACCTGATCGCGAGGCCGCTTCCCGGTCTGAACATGTTAAGCCCAGCGGTGTGTAGGGGACTTAATGTGATCTCCGCCCCGATTACCTCGAGCACAAGTCCTGGGACAAACCAGACATCAGGTCGTTCTTTCGCTTCAACCCTGGGGTGACGACTCTCTATTCTGTACTCTTCCAGCATCTTCGGGAGCTCTGCGAGGTCCTTATCGGTAAATCCTGCACCGAGCCTGGTTATTGTCCTGAACGTATCCGTTTCTGGCACGTAGATGGCCATCAAGAGCGAGCCGTAAACGCCGGCCCTCCGCCCACGTCCGTAATAAGCGCCGACCACGACCAGGTCGACAGTATCGGTCATCTCGCTCCGGTATTCGCGCTTGTACTTTATCCAGAGCCACCCCCGTGAACCCGCCTGATAGATCGATTCCGGACCGACCGCCTTGCATATCACCCCTTCGGTCCCCTGCTGGACCGCTTTCTCAAAGAACTCCTCAAGCCCATTTACACTATCAACTATCGAGAACTCAACGAACCTCGCCCGATCGATCGCTTTGACTATCTGTCCCAATACCTTCCTTCGCTCAGGGAAAGAAAGCTTAGTAAGATCGCGCCCATCTGCGTAAATGCAATCGAAGTAAAATATCGAGGCGGGAAATTCTTTTGCCATCTCTTCTATGCCGTACTTTCGACGCCTGCGCATGAGCTCCTGAAACGGGCGGTTCTCGCCCGTTTCAGGATCAAGTGCAACGATCTCCGCCTCTATAATCGCTGTATCTGCCCTAATCGTATCTTTAGCCAGTTCTACTACATCGGGGTATTGCTTTGTAATATTTTCGATTCTCCGTGAAAAAAGGGTCACCTCACTACCCTGCTTGTGTATCTGGACGCGCTCGCCATCGTATTTGTACTCGGCTACACACTCCCCTCCCGTCCTTGCCATAATCTCTTCTGGGGTTTTCAGCCTTTCGGCAAGCATTGGGCGGATCGGTTTGCCAACGGTCACATGGAACTTCTCGACCGCTTCAAGGCCTCCTTCTGCCAGGGCCTCGGCAACCATACCCAGATCAGATGTTACATTGTAGGCTCTCTCGATAACGGGCCTGGATAGCCTTCCGCCGCCGTAAACGATGGCGAGGGCATCCAGTATCGTCATATCCGCTACCCCAAGCCGTAACTTCCCGGTAACCGTCCTGGCTATATACTTTGCCTCAAGTGGGGTTGCGCGTTTAAGGAGGTCAGCGAGCATGTTGATCTTCTTCTCCACGCTCCCAGGGCCAGCGGTTTTTGCAATCGTATCGAGCGTTGAGTGAACATCGGATACCGTAAGTGGCTCCCTTGTTCCCGGGGCGGCCTTCTGCAACTCCTGAAACACGGTATCGCCGATGTCACCGGTGCGGCCTAAATCTTCGCTAATCTCCGCAGCGGATAAGCCCGTTGCTATAGATACCGATCTTACAGCGAGCTTTTCGGCCATGCCGATCTCTATCCCAACAAAATCCGGGTAGAGCTTCCCCTGGGTCAGATAGACGACCTTGCCGATGAGGTCCGGCGGCGTCTGCCGGATAAGATCGGATAGATAGTCGGTCATAGCGATTCGCTTTGTAGTCGATTCTATTCTGTTAAAAGCCTCTGCAAGGCGCCTGTATTCCACGCCAATCATCCCAATTCACGACATTATTTATACCTGAAAATTCGAGACGAACTTTATTCCAGCGCAGCTACGCTGCTGAGTTCTTAGTACCCACCAGGAGTTATGATCCAAACAACAATCCTTTGTAATAATCGCAATACTGTGAAACCGGACATATTCCATGTTTGGGGTTTCTGGCAGTACAAATCTCACGGCCGAACTCGATAATGGCCATGTGGGCGCGCATTCTGTCATCGGGCAGAATTATCCGCTCGTAAGCCACCCGTATCTCCTCGTAGCGCGCCTTTTCCGGAACGAGGCCGAGCCGCTTTGCCACCCTTTCGATGTGAACATCGACCGGGAAGACTGGCCGCTTACCAACGAAACTTAGAAGGATATCTGCAGTTTTTGGCCCAACCCCGGGCAGGCCGATCAGCTCTTTTCTCGCTTCATCTGTCGGTAAATTAAGGATCCTTGACAAATCCCCACTATATTTATCGAGTAACAAACGAGCGATCTCTTTTATCTTGGGCGCTTTTGACCTATAAAGACCTGCCGGCCTTATTGCATCAACTATATCTAACAAGTTTGCTGCAGCTAACTCCTCTGGGGTTGTACCAATCCTGCTCCGGAGCCTATCGAAAGCGCTCTTTGTCCCCCTTCGCTCAGTTTTCTGCGAAAGGATCGTTGATATGAGCACCTCAAATGGTGAAAGGGTTTTGGACCAGAAGTAGGGTTCGAACGAGGCCTCGATTATTCTTACGGCTTCTTCATACCGATCGATATCTGACACGATATACCCTATAAATCCTCGATATTCTCCTGGAGGTTTTCGAGAATAGCGAGTGACCACCCCAGGAAGCCCATAAAGAAGAAATTATCCTCATCGTGGTCGCCCATGTGCCAGAGGGCGTGCGCCGTCTCTCCTGGGCTAAAACCGACCCAAGGGATCGAAATTTCGATGAGAATTTCCTCGACGTTGAAGATGAGATTTTCGAAATCCCCATCGGCGCTTACCAGGCGATCGACAAGCGAGATCAGATTGCTTGCCTCGGATTTTAGCTCGAATAGGTTATCGGCAAAATAATTCGAGACATCCTCGGAGCACCCCTTTGAGATGAGCCTCTTTACGAGAGTACTATACTGTTGTCGCTGATGAGCTCTTACCTCATCCCTCATCCCCGCTTTAAGATCACTGCTCTTCAGATCTTCGAGCATTTCTTCTACGCCTTCCGCCAGCTCAGTGTTGTCCCTATCGATCTCCTCGTCGAGCCAGTTTTCTGTAAGCGCATTTACCCTATCCATGAGGGTGTAGTAGCCCCGACCGAATCGCTCCGAGAAGTGCCTGAGGCTTTTCACCGCCTCGCGCATCTCTAATATCTTCTCGGCAAAATCCGTTGTCTCTGTAAGCTTGATGAGTTCGTTGGCCTTCGCATTAAAATCAAGCGCCTGTATATACATTTCAGCCAGGTGGTATGCTGGCTTTGCGGCAATCATCGCCGGTACCTGGCACTCGAGTAATTTTCGGTAGATCGCCCTATTAACCCTGGTCAAGCCATTCTCACGGTTTGGCGCCTCAAGTAGATCCCTATCCCAATCCATCTGTATCCCTTCATATCATTTTCTCCGGCTACCAGCCATATTTTAACTATCGGCCGTTAACGACCAGCTCCGGTCTTTTGATCGCTGATGTATGGTGCCGATGACGAACATTATCATTTTACCAGATAATATTATTATACAACTTTGAACAATTCGGGTGGGTTAAAAGTTACCGTGCAGGGAATAAAATGGCTATAAGAGCATTCTATTTAGCCGGTTTATATGTGAATAGTTGTTGCGCTGGCAACCACAGGGATTTTGTAATTCGATATTTCTAACTGTTGGCAGCTGTCATTCTGAAGCAAAAGCCTGAGTGTAAACGAAGGCTGGAGATGAAGAATCTAAATAATACCTTCACTATTATGCCACTAGGTAGCATATGAAGGTGTTGGTTGATACAAAGGCATTCTCATACTTAAAAATAGAGAAGATACGATTAAGATCCTTCGCCTCCGTTTCACTGCGGCTCAGGATGACAAGGCGGTAGCTAGTGCTGTGGTTCAGGATGACATGATAGTAGCGCTAATACTCCGGCTCTTCAGGGTGACAGAGTGGGGGTCTTCGGCTCTTTAAGGATGACAGATTGGGGGTCTCCGCCTCCTATAAGGATGATAGAATGGCTGTGCAAAATCCCTGAACCGGGCATTGAAACGGATAATCGATGCTGGCGACACGCACCAAGCAAAGCAAAAATTCATGATCTACGGGTGATCAGATGGAGTTCTCGGACATTGTAATATTGTTTGCTATCGGCTTTTTGTTCGGCCTTCTATCAAGGGTGCTTTATTCTATGATGACGGGGAACCTACGTCAGCCGGTAAAGCACCTAAAGCCGGTAAAAAAGGTTAAATATATAAGCCCCAAATCTAATGAGAACATCAAGCGGGCCAGTAAAGGGCAAGAAGCTCACTCCGATCGCAAGGCGGCCAATCAATAGCGCTCGGCAAAGTACTTCTGGCGCATTGCCTCGGAGACCTCACGTGAGAGCTTAAACGTAAGCTCTGCAAACTCGGGCTTCATCGATCCTGTACCGCAGTTCGGGGTGATCAATGCCTGGTGCAAGAGAAGTTCCTTATCGATTCCTTTATCGACCAGGAGCTGCATTCCTGCCTCCAGCCTTTCGACCAGGCTTGTAACGCTCTCCCTAGCAACCTGATCCGGCGAAGGAAGCCCTGAAGGCACGATGCCCCACGCGAGTACGCCACCTCTCTCCAAGAATGCCTTCATCTCCCGTGGATATAAGGCAATGGTCTCGCTATACTCATATGCGTCGAAGCTGATAATATCAACCGATGTTTCCGTAAGCAGGCTCCAATCGGTATTGCCACAGCAATGTATCCCGGTGAAACCATCGATAGCACTGATCACCTCTTCGAGATAGCCAATCGCCTGGTCCTTATTGAGGCTAATAAGGGCGGAGCCATATGACATAAGGTAAGGCTCGTCGATAAAGATCAGTGTAGGAAGGTCAGGTCGTACTTCCTTAAATTTCTTAACTTGGTACTTTGCCTTCATGGCAAGCGTTTTAATAAAGCCCTCGCGGAGTACATCGTCATAGAGCCCCGGCTTCTTATTCTGGTCAGAAACGGCTAGACCCATGCTTATCGGTCCGGTTACATGGCCCTTCAGTACCTTTATCTCCGGGTACTGCTCTCTGCCCAGAAGCTCAAGGAAGGTGTACAGGCCATGTGCATAGTCTCGACCGATTGCAAACGCGTCGACATCCTCAGCAATATATAACCCAAACAGGGTTTCGAGCTCGCCGATAACATCCCTTGTTGTGTCGAAATACACCCTGCGCTCAGCCTCATCAACGGTTATGCCGGGCATACCCTCGGAGTACTGGACATACATATTCTCTTTGAAGCTGATTTTTGGTAGCTGTGGCCACATTGGAATATGGCGCAGGTTGTCTAGCACCAATCTGCATGCAGACTCGGCATCCGTATGCGGAACGCTCCCTATGGCAGCAGCCATGCATTTTGCTTCAAAAGGCATGTTAGATTCTCCGTTTCAATTATAATTCGTCAAAACTCCGCAACACCGCAGTTACTCGTCTAGAGGTGCCAAAGTACTGCGGTGCCAATGATTACCTGTGGCCTCTATTCCTCATCGACATTGGCACCTTGGCACTTTAAGACAGTACCCACATCTCTTACCCACATTAATTAGTAACTGCAGCACCATTACAGATCACCCCATAAATGGGGCAACTACATTGGCACGTTGGCACCGCCAAAAGTTAGTGGTTCATAGTGAGTAGTTCATAGAGTGGTACCCACATCAACTGGCAAACTGCAGCACTGGATAACTATTCCTATATCTCTTACCCACACCCCTGGACCCTGGTCCCTGTTGTCCCCGGTCATCTATGGTCTCTTACCCACACTTATTTCCCACACTCCGATTCACCGTTTCACCGACTCACCGATTC
>DASQQM010000291.1:0-5126 GCA_035643475.1 Anaerolineae bacterium
TCAAAATGACTAAGCGAAACGTTTATTTAACAATTCAGGATTTAAGCGCATCTGTAAGACTGTAAGTTCACTAAACAGCCTACCGCAGCGTACTAATGATAGTAAAAGGATATAGTTACTACGCTAATAATTGACCTGCCATCCCCAATTATGTATGGTTAAGGTACGGTTGAGTGCTAATATAGGAGGCTAGTGTGCGATATACCCGCTTACTGCTTATCATCTTTGTTGGTTTGGTCCTTGTAGCTGGCTGCAGTAATCAGCAGACTACAAAGCAAGACAGTAAAGCAACTAAGAAGCCTGCAAAGCCTGCGATAGATTTTAAGACCCTGCAGCTAAACGACAATCCAAGTGACCCAAACTGGGTGGATACATACATTACTTACGCGGGCTATGCGCATACTAGCGGCTATTCCTCTCGATTTGAGCATGTTAAACTCCTTAAGCCTGCGCAAGTCGATTACGTAGGAAAGTATGGCGATACACAGTTTTATGTAAGCAAAGACGAGACGCAAACACCTCCTTTGTGGCTATGGGCAACCACAAAGACTTTAGATACGGGTGCAAACAAAGACGCCAAGTTTGGATTTAGGAGATTCGTTAAGATACCGCAGGGTAAATCCCAGATGCTGCGCTCAGCTGCATCAAACTCCAAATTTAAGCTCACCTTTGTTATGCCAAAACAAAGCTATACCACGGGTAGGCGATATGTTACATATGCTGTGCTCACATCTACTAAAAGCGGCGATATGCCCACCATAGGACCTCTTTTTGAGGTGGTCGTTTTAGATACGAGTGGCAACGTCGTAGCATCTCAGTCCTCCTCGCTTGACCCACCTGCAGTGCGAGTCGTGAGTCGAGAGAGTGGTAGTGTTCCACTACCAGAGCATACCTTCGTCAAAGTGAGCATAGAGTTTAATAAAGCAGGTACGTATAGAGTTGTCTGTCGTACAATGGAGGATAGGGTACAAAAGGTTACTGACCCCACTATACAAGATGCCTTGCGTGATTTAGCGATAGAGCCGATTGAGATTACCGTTAAGTAGCTGGAATAAGAAGGAATGCTTTATAGCTAAAAGTAAATCCTCTTCATTCTTGCACCCACTAGCATCAACCCCAGAGTTCAGCATGAATCGTTTTTGGTAACTTAGAATTCTAGCGTTTGTAACTTGATACATATAAGGTATAAAGAGTCTGGTCCTCACCTACTTGAATGAGGACCAGACGTATTCTTATTGTGCTAATTTACCAGTGTCTCTGCCATCTTAGATGCCTCAGCCCTTGTAGCAGGATTTACTGGCTTAAATGTCTGATCAGGATACCCACTTATAATCCCTGCATCCTTTGCAGCTAAGACATAGGACCAGCTCCAAAGAGTTGAGGGGACATCGGTAAAATCATCCCTATAGCTCGTTGCCCGGGAGAGCTTAGCGGCAAGAACCACCATCTTTGCGATCTCCTGCCTTGAAACATTAGCTGCTGGCTTAAACGTGTTATCAAGGTAGCCATTTATAATGCCTAACTCTTTTGCTTTCTCTATGTAGCTATGAGCCCAGTAGGAGGTGGCAACATCGGTAAATGATGATGCTGTATTAGTAGTGGGGCTCTCTCCTATTGCAAGGATGACCATCTTGGCAAACTCTGCTCTTGTTATGTTATTTAAGGGTCTAAAGGTGCCATCGGGGTAGCCACTGATGATGCTCTTTGCTACTAAGGCATCAACAGAGGACTCGTACCACGCATCGGCAGGAACATCGGTAAAGATTGTGGGAGTCTGTATTGTTACTGGCTGTGTTGGTGTATCTCCGCTCCCAGCTGAAAGGATGATATTTACCTTTACTGGCGTGTGCCTATCGGTCGTCGTCCCATCGCCGAGCTGACCGAATTCATTGCACCCCCATGCCCATGCGGTACCATCTGACTTTATGGCTAGGGAGTGATAGCGATCAACCGAAACTGCAACGACGCCAGAAATGTTAGGTACCTGAACCGGCGTGTGCCTATCAGTCGTTGTGCCATCACCGAGCTGGCCGAATTCATTGCACCCCCACGCAAAGACCGTTCCGTCAGGTTTTAGGGCCAGGGTATGGTCGCGGCCAGCTGTGATCGCAGTCACACCAGAAAGTCCGGTCACTTGGGTAGGTGTTGGTTTGTAAAGCTCCGTCGTCACAACACCGAGTTTGCCGAATTCATTGCGTCCCCATGTCCAGACAGTACCATCCTGCTTTAGGGCTACTGAGTAATCGATACCAGCAGCAACTCCAGTAACGCCGGAGAGATTGGATACCTGAACCGGCGTGTACCTATCGGTTGTCGTTCCGTCACCAAGCTGACCGAAGTAGTTCCACCCCCACGCCCATGCGGTGCCATCCTGCTTTATGGCGAAGGAGTGACTGGGGCCAGCTGCAATTACAGTAACGCCGGAAAGACCGAGCACCTGGGCTGGTGTTGATATACCATTTGATCTTGTCCCATTACCGAGCTCGCCAAGTGTATTGTCTCCCCACGCCCATACTGTACCATCGGATTTCAGAGCAAGAGAATAGTCCCAGCCAGCAGAGATTGCAATTACACCAGAAAGTCCGGGCACCTGGGCTGGTGTTGGTCTATTAGTCGTCGTGCCATCACCGAGCTGACCGTATCTGTTATCCCCCCACGCCCATACTGTACCATCGGATTTCAGAGCGAGAGAGTGTGAGCCCCCAGCTGAAACTGCAGTCATATCGGAAAGTCCGGTTATTTGAACCGGCGTTAATCTGGGAGGCGTTATATCATCACCAGATACAGCGTAGCCATTACGCCCCCATGCCCAGACGGTGCCATCTGATTTGAGCGCCAAGGAAAAGGTAATGCCAGCTGAAACCATAGGAGTAACAGGTTGCGTTACAGCATAAGCAGAGCTAAGCGGGGCAATACTAAATAGTATTGATAACATCATAAGTACTGCTAATAGCCTGTAGTACCTCTTTAATGTTAGGTTGAGAAAGCCAATATTGTTCATTCATTCCTCCTCTTTTAATGCATTGATGTGCTCTTCTGAGCCTCAGCACTCGAAGAGCATAAGCCAATATCAAGTGATTGCATCACCCTGGGGTAGTTTGATATCACTTCTTTAGCTAAGGATAACAACTGTGAATAATTGCACGCCCTCTCTTTAGCGGCAAATATGGACCTCAAGTATGTATCGGTAGGTATGAGCTACACCTAAAGCTTAACAACAAACTGATGAGCCGTATAAAGAACTGGTAGGGTGTCGTTTTGTACATACATGCTGTAGTTGAGCAAGGAAATCCATAGAGGTGGTGCCCTATTTATCGATTTCTTACTCAAGCGCAGATTCTATTTAATACCTCAACCCTCCGGTTTGGTAATTACCACGCTTATCCACACACCTTCTGTAACTGATTGCATAGCAGAACAAAGCAACGGATAATAAGGTTCTGTCCTTAGCGTAAGTATGGATATTCTACGCGTTATCTACCTTAGTATACATACGGTGCTTTAGTAATGCTTTAATGATGGGTTTTAAAGTGAAGGGCCCGCGAGGACAGCTCAATGGATCGCACTGGATCAGCAAGCTACTAATTCTATCCCTTCTACTGGCTTTCCTAAGCGCTCTAGGCTGTGTTGATCCGGACCTCGTCTATAATGTGAAGTCATGCGAGTTCATAGCAGGCATCCCCGCAGGTAGTGGCTTTATATGCGCAGGTGGTAAGATTGTAAAAATGCTGTGACATACAGCTGCGAATCTGAAGGTCGGGGATTCGAATCCTACAGGGCGCTAAGTAAAATAGCCGCTAGAAGGGAATGTTTAGCCGAGCGCCCCCTTCTTAACAGGAAACGGTACTTGTGGTAACAAAGCTTTAGGCCAGAACCGTGAGGCAAGTTATCAGACCGGCAGCCGATGTTGCCAATAAATCGCCTGAAGGAATCGTTGGATTAGCAGCTAATTAAAATGAGCATACTAGGGTATACTGGTCAACCCTAGAAAAAGAAGATAAGAACCGCTCAATCATCCACTCCATAACTTCAATCACATTAGCAGGCACGTAAAGAAAAGGCAGAAAATAAGCAAAACCCACCGGCCTGTTACGCCCCGGTGGGTTTTATTTCCCCTGCTCACACTATGCACGCCCGACAGGATTCGAACCTGTGACCCTCGGATTAGAAGTCCGATGCTCTGTCCAGCTGAGCTACGGGCGCATGTGACCTGCTGTTTTGTACCTGCTCGATGCTTGTTCGCGTTGGCGACATCGGATTCGTCCGCCGCCAGCACTTCTCGATTATACCGAATCAGTGGAGCTTCGCGCAAATGAATCGCTGAATTACCAGCAATTGGATCGCTGGGTTGAGGGGAGGGGCAGATGAAATCTCTAGTAGATTTGGGAAGTTTGGTTTAGGGACTCGGACAAATTTTAGGATTTTAGATCAACTCACTCATTTGCACAGAAGTAAGTTCGAAGATCCTCCGCTATCCTCCAGCTGTGTGGGCATTAGGGTAAGAGAGAACACATGTTTTGCATTTACCTGGGTATCCCAATTAGCTACACCATACCTTGCGGAATAACACAAACGTGTGACCTCGTAATTTAAAAGTTAATTCGCATGCTACTCACGTATCTTTACCTCCGTCGTCTATCTCTCCTCGCCTTTACCTGATCGACCTGATGAATGAGGCCTGCAACCGCGTGTGTAGGCCTCCATAGCCTCCCTCTCCTTAGGGACTACTAGTAAATACTCAATTGGAAGCGACGTGGTTAAACAATCAAGTTTTAGAGAATATTTATCTCTATTGATGACCAAGAAGTCATCTTAAGTTCTCATACCGAGGTATTTGCATGAGGGAGGTTACTTTCTATCTCAAACCTATTCCGCCATTTCGTCTAGATCTTACCGTGTGGGCCCTTCGAAGACACCCAAACAACAAAATCGATAATTGGAACGGTGAATATAGACGTTTATTTATTATTGAGGGAAATCTAACCGAGATAGTGGTGATGCAAACTGGTGATTACAATCAGCCCGAGCTTTTGGTAAGGGCTATCGGTGAAACACTACCAGGTAGCGCCAGAGAGGCAATAACAGCTTTTCTTGCCAGCTTACTTGGGTTAAACATTGCCTTAACG
>DASQQM010000292.1:0-3175 GCA_035643475.1 Anaerolineae bacterium
AACGCTTACAGATACGGCGCGCCTTGGGGTGGAATTGAAAGTACTGACAGGGGATGAGCCACTGGTCACGGCAAACATCAGCCACCGGGTTGGGATCGATATAAAGGGCGGCAGGATCATCCTCGGCCCAGAGCTCGATGGCCTAGAGCCTCGTGAGATGGAAGAAATCGTCAGCGGGCACAACATATTCTGCCGGGTTAACCCAGAGCAAAAACTTAAAGTCGTGACTGCACTGCACAATATCGGCCATGTCGTCGGGTTCCTGGGCGACGGCATTAACGATGCGCCGGCGCTCCGCACCGCTGATGTCGGCATCTCGGTCGATACGGCGGTTGATGTGGCAAAAGATGCGGCCGATATCATCCTTCTGAAAAAGAGCCTTCGCGTGATCAACAACGGTATAATTGAGGGTCGTAGGATATTCGGTAACATTACTAAGTATATACTCAACACAGTAAGCGCGAACTTTGGAAATATGATAACGGTGGCGGGGGCTTCACTCCTGCTCCCATTTATCCCATTGCTTCCAGCACAAATACTGCTCAACAATATTCTCTCCGATATACCGCTTGTAACAATTTCTACCGATAACGTTGATCCCGAGCTGACGAGAAGGCCGCGCCGGTGGGATATCCACCTTATATCGAGGTTTATGCTGACCTTCGGATTGCTAAGCACGATGTTCGATTTTGTAACGATCGGGCTTTTAGCCTATATACTCATGGCTAGGGTGAGCCTCTTCAGGACCGGGTGGTTTTTGGAGTCGCTCATCTCTGAGATCGTGGTGACATTTGCCATACGGACCACTAAACCGTTCTTTAAAAGCAGGCCAAGTGAGGCGCTTATCCTTTCATCGCTCATCATCGGCCTCTTCTCCTTCGCAATACTATACATACCGCTTGGCAGGATATTCAACTTCATTCCCCTTCCGGGCTGGCTTACCATTGCGATTATCGCAATCGTTGCCGCCTACTTCGGCATGGCTGAAATCTACAAGAGAAGATTCTTTAAATCGTACGGCCTGTAAAGGAATTCCGGACGCCTATGTAGAAATAGTTGTTATGATTTTCGTTCATTGTATTGCAGTTATATGCCATTTATGTATAACTTCTAGTAAGGATGCGTTTAAGGCATAAGTATAAGGAGGAATAGCTTGAAAAGGAGCACGCTCGTTATATTATTAATTCTAGGGGTTGTTTTCGTTTCGATGGTGGTTATCGTCGCTGTGGCGCTCCTCGACTCGGGTAACATTGCTGCTGGCGATGGTAATACGATCGCATTCATCCCGCTGAGTGGGTCGATTGCCGAAGGTCAAGATGCATCCCTCTTCTCATCGGGTCCGGGCATCACTCCCACATTCGTGCGTCACCAGCTCGAAGAGGCCAACGATGATCCGAGCGTGGGGGCCATCATATTAAAAATTGACAGCGGCGGTGGCGCGGTTGGCGCCTCGCAGGAGATCGCCGAGCTGGTCCGGGATTCCGATAAGCCGGTGATCGTGTTTGCAGGCGATACTGTCGCCTCGGGCGCGTACTATATCGCATCACAGGCCGATAAGATCGTGGCCAAACCCGGAAGCCTCGTCGGCAGCATTGGCGTTATATCGCAGATACCGGACCTCTCCGGCCTTTATGCCAAGCTCGGGATAAAAATCCAGACGATCAAGTCCGGAAAGAATAAAGACATGTTCGAGCGCACCTTAACCCCTGAGGAACGCCGGAAGTTCCAGGTACTCTCGGACGATGCGTACGTTCAATTCATAACTGATGTTGCAAGGGGACGTAAATTAAGTAAGAATAAGGTGAAGGAGCTTGCAACGGGCGAGGTCTTCTCTGCTTCGAGGGCAAGGAAGCTCGGTCTCGTCGATGAGCTCGGCGGCTATCAGAAAGCGGTCGACGCTGCGGCAAAGGTCGCACATATTGAAGACCCCTATGTCAAGGAATACAGGCCGCCGACGTTGTTCGAGGCACTCTTTAGCGGGCCCGGGGTGCAAATTCGCGATCTCGTACGGATGCGTGTGCTTGGTCGCGATTTTCTACTGCTCGAGAACATACGAAACACATACGCAGCACCACAATATCGCTACTACGGAGGACAATAATGTATAACGATGAGAATGAGGGCCTTAATTACGAGGATTCACAGAGGCCGGCTGATGAGGATAGGGGATCTGACGAGAAAGGCACGAACCAGGGAAGCGAAGTTGAGGGAGAACCAGGGCATACCAATCCAGCAGCAACAGCGAATTCTTTCCTGCTCCCCGCAGAGCAAGAGAAGCGCACCATCACCGACTTACTCTACGGCGTTATAGCGAGGCCTGTTGATACCCTGCGCTACATCGCCGATAACAAGCTAGTGCTCGCCGGCATCCTCACTTACATTGCCGTAGCCTTGGTTGGCTATCTTGCATCAATTCCCACAGCACTAAACGAATTTAACCGGATGTCGGAGTTAGGCCGGTTGCCCTTCAACCCCCGCATAATGGTAATCACCCCGGTTTTTACGATCCCAATCTTGGGCCCCATCTTGCTTGTCATTATATGCGGCATATTCCATGTCATCGCTGGACTATTTAAAGGCAAAGGCGATTTTAATGGCTTACTGAGCTCATTTGGGTTTTCTTACTTTCCATCAATTCTTATGGTGCCGTTCACCCTCCTCGAGTTAAAAGGTGGCATTGTCGGGAGCGCGCTATCTTCAGTGGCCGCTTTTGGGTTTTCGATCTGGTTAATCGTACTTTACACCATAGCAATCCGCGAGAACTATAAGTTCTCAACTGGTCGGGCGGTGGCAACGTTCTTTATCCCGGTAATCACCTTTATCGTCCTCATCGTTGTATTGGTATTAGGGTTAGTGGCGCTGTCTCTTAATTCTATGGGCCCCAGGTAGGCTTTCAAGTACCAATACGTGAGAGAGGTTAACGGGATCTTACAACTCAATACTTCTAGCTGTTGACAGCTGTCATTCTGACCTGTAGCGTAAGTAGCTGTCATTCTGAAGCGGAAGCCTGAGTGTAAACGAAGGCTGGAGCTGAAGAATCTAAATAATACCGTCATTATTCCTAAGGAAATAGAATCATTTAACCCTGGATGGAAAGACTTAAAAGCCAAGGGATGGCTATAGGCTTGAAGAAGGTAGAGGATATAGTGTAGATCCTTCGCCTCCGTTTCCCTCC
>DASQQM010000293.1:0-3867 GCA_035643475.1 Anaerolineae bacterium
TTTATTAACGCTGTTGCGGCGTCGCGCTCTGCATCCGGGACCTCAAATATTAACTCGTCATGAACCTGCAGTACCATTTTTGTCTGTAAGCCTTCCTCCTCAAGCTGTTTGTCTATCCTTACCATCGCCAGCTTGATTATATCCGCAGCGGTCCCTTGAAGGGGGGCATTGACCGCAAACCTTTCACCCAAGCTCCGTATCTTTGTATTGCCGCTTTTTAATTCAGGAACATATCTTCTTCTTCCCAGAAGGGTTTCCACATAACCCTTTTCCCGGGTTTCTTCAATTGTTTTATCTATGAATTCCGCAACCTTCGGTAGACTCTTAAAGTACCGGTCGATAAACGCCCGCGCATCGCTCACCGGGATACCCAGCCGGTCGGATAGCCCGTAGGGACTCATGCCGTAGAGGACACCGAAGTTAACGACCTTGGCCATCCGGCGCATCTGCGGGGTGACCTGCTCCGGAAACACGCCAAATACCTCCGTCGCCGTGGCCTCATGGATATCTATACCCTCTTCAAATGCCCGTATCAACACCTCTTCGCTGGAATAATGCGCGAGAAGTCGCAGCTCAATCTGCGAGTAATCGGCGGCCAGGAATTCGTCACCCGGTCTCGATGGAATGAACGCCTCACGTATCCTCTGGCCAAGCTCCGTTCTAATGGGAATATTTTGAAGGTTAGGATTACTGCTGCTCAGTCTACCGGTTGAAGTAACCGTCTGGTTGAATGAGGTATGGAGCTTGCCCGTTTTCGGATTTATCAGCTTTGGCAGAGCATCGATATACGTTGACTTAAGTTTCGCCAGTTCGCGATAGGAGATTATCTTTTCAACTATCGGGTGTACTGGCAGCAGCTTATTGAGCACGTTGGCGTCGGTCGAGTAACCTGTCTTGGTCTTCTTTGATTTCGGCAACCCCAGCTTTTCAAAGAGTACAAAGCCGAGTTGCTGCGGTGAATTTATGTTGAACTCCTGCCCTGCCATTGAATAGATCTCGTTCTCTATCGATTCGAGGAGTATCTCGACCTCCTTGGAGAGGTCTTCCAGGTACTCCACGTTGATGCCCACCCCTGCATATTCCATCCTTGCCAGCACCGGCACTAAAGGCATCTCAACCTCTTCAAAAAGCTTAAGCAGGCCTTTATCAGTCAGCTGCTCTTTAAGTTTAGGCTCAAGTCTAAGATTCGCGATCGCCTCTCGCGCGAGGCGTTCCCGTCCTTCCTCTGTGGTGAGCGACATGCCCAGGTTAATCGCGGCCAGCTCATCGATCGGATAATCCGATCTCTCCGGATTTAGCAGGTATGCTGCGATCATGGTGTCGAACGCAAAAGCTTCCGGCTTTATTCCAGCGTTCCAGAGCGCAAGTATGATCCGCTTTGTATCGTGGCCTATTTTTGCGATGGTTTTTGATTCCAGGTTGGGTTGTATGCTGTGGAGCAGGTGTTTCGTATCCACGACACCGGTACCGTCCACACTGGCATATACCGTGTCACCGGTCGTCGCAAGGGCAATTGATGTTACCTGCTGCCCAACGCTGTTCTCGCCCATCGTTGACACCGCAATCGCTACGTGCTTGTACTTCTCGATATCGGCTATAAGCCGGTCTATTACGCCCTGATCGGCGATATCGATCACCGTATACCTGGCAGCTTCCAGTGATCCCTTTTGTATATTCTGGCTAAGGAACCTGTCCAGGAGCGAGAAGAACTCGAGCTTCGAGAAGAGTTTCCTCACTTGTTCTTCATCCCACCTGCCAAAGCGGCATTCTTCGAAATCAACGTCGATCGGGACGTCCCGGTCGAGTATCGCCAGTCGCTTTGAGAGTTCTGCCTCTGCCACGTTTTCCGCAATCATATCCCGCCAGCGCTTGTTCTCAATACCATCTACATTAGCGATGAGGTTTTCGACGCTTCCAAACTTCTGGATAAGCTTTGCGGCCGTCTTTTCACCGATGCCCGGCACCCCGGGAATATTATCGGACGGGTCGCCTTTTAGCCCCAAGAAATCCGCAACCCTCTCGGGGGATACCCCGTACTTCTCCTCAACCTTTTGCCTATCGTAAATAACGATATCGGATATCCCCTTCTTCGTGGTCATTATGCTGATGTGATCATCCACCAGCTGGAAGGCATCTTTATCCCCCGTCACTATAACCACATCGTCACTCTCCGCTTCTGCTTTTGATGCAAGCGTTGCCAGGATATCGTCGGCCTCATAGCCGTCCATCTCATAAATGGGTATGCGGAGCGCCTTGAGCACATCTTTTACTACCGGGAATTGGCTTATGAGATCATTGGGCATCGGCTCGCGATGCGCCTTGTACTCTTGGAAGTGGTCGTGACGGAACGTCGGGGCCGCTCTATCAAATGCAACTATTACAACGTCCGGCCTCTCCTCTTTGAGGAGTTTTATCAGCATACTTGTAAAGCCGTATACCGCGTTAGTTACCTGGCCTGAGGATGTTGCAAGGGTTGTGGGCAATGCAAAGAAAGCCCTATACACCAGACTATTGCCATCAATGAGAATAATCTTTTTTTTCAAACCGGTCTGTCCTTTTCCTGTATTCTCATCAATTTTACTGTTTATCTGGGAGGATGACAAACGCGCCAGATTGGTGGTTCCTTAAAACACAAGCAACTTAGCATCATGAGCGGTATTATCCCGAGTGTGGATGAACCTGCGCTCCCCCTCATTTATCTCAAGCCGCACATAACTATCGCCTAGCCTCTCGGCCTCCTCCCGATCATGCGTTACTAAGATGAATGGAATATTCCACATCCTCTGAATAGCTTTTAGCTCGGATTGTAACTCCAGGCGAATATCAGCATCGAGTGCTGATAGAGGCTCGTCGAGAAGCAGTATTTCAGGCTCGATCATGAGGGCCCTGGCTACTGCTACTCGCTGCTTCTCCCCGCCGGAGAGCTGGCTTGGGAAGCGGTCTTTCAGGTGTAAGAGCCTCATCGTGTCCAATATATGTCGTACCTTGTTGTTAGGTACGTTGCGCTTTACCATTAAACCGTACCGCACGTTCTTCTCTACCGTCATATGCGGGAACAGCGCATAATCCTGAAATATAAGGCCTACCTTTCTAAGCCTTGCCGAGGTATCAATTGATGTATCAGAAGAATATAGTGTCCTCCCATTTAGCCTAATTATCCCCTCTTTCGGCTTCACAAGCCCCGCAATACACTTGAGTATCGTGGTCTTACCGCAACCCGAGGGGCCATGCAATACCAGTATCTCATTGCCAGCGGTAATAGTAGCCTTGAGTGTAAAGTCATTCAACTGCATTTCAATTCTTAAGCTTAGTGTATCGGTCATTGCCATCTGATGGCCCTTTTTTTCCATACGTTTAGACCGAAAATCAATGAAAAGCTTAGTGCCACCATCGTTATTACAAGAAAACTGGCCTCTGCCATGTCTCCCGATTGAGAGGTGGTGTAGATAGCAAGGGGAATTGTCTGCGTCTTGCCAGGAATATTCCCTGATATCATCAGGGTGGCGCCGAACTCGCCGAGCGACCGCGCAAACGCCATAACAATTCCCGATACAAAACCAGGCCAGGCGATCGGAAAAGTTATGGTGTGAAAAACCTTGAATTCACCGGCCCCCAATGTGCGAGCAGCCTGCTCAAGGTCGGGATCGACAGATTCAAGCGATGTCTTCACCGACTGGTACATGAGGGGAAGGGAGACCACCGTTGATGCTATCACTGCCGCCCACCACGAGAAGATTACCTGGATTCCAAAGTAATCAAATGTACGCCCTATCGGACCGTACTTGCCAAACAGCAGGAGCAGTATGAATCCCGCAACAGAAGGTGGAAGTACCAACGGCAGCATAACCAGCGACTCGATGATGGTGC
>DASQQM010000294.1:0-2915 GCA_035643475.1 Anaerolineae bacterium
AATGGCACCAGTGGGATGTTTGGTGTACTATGCGGATCGGTATAAACGAATATTGGATGGGCGACACGGCAGCTTATCGGGCAAGATAGAACGGATGGCTGAAGATGATGAATCAGGTTACTGATGCCGAAACCGCCGACTCCGCCTATAAGAGCCTCTACATACTCGGCGGCGTGGCTGCCCTGATCGCGGCAGTGTTAATCCTGAGCGAGGTTATTGTTATCGCTTTCTACCCACAGCCTAGCACGATAAGTGGCTGGTTCATGCTGTTCCAAAGCAGTAGGATTATTGCGCTTCTGGACTTTTGGGGATTGGAAGTTCCGATGTACGCAATGTTCACTATCGTATTTCTTGCCTTCTACTTTGTGCTCAGAAAAGTCAATGAAGGCCGTATGGCAATCGCTATGACTTTTGCCCTCCTGGGGATTGGGATCTTCCTCGCAACGAATAATCCCTTCTCTATGCTTTCCCTTAGCAACCAGTATGCTGCTGCAACAACAGACGCGCAGAGATCAACGTTCTTGGCGGCAGGGCAGGCACTACTAGTCAACACAAACCAACGCGCCGTTGGTGGTTTCAACATGGGCCTCTTCCTGGTGTCCGTTGCGGGTCTGATGGTCTCATCGATCATGTTCCAGAGCAGTTCATTCAGCAGGTTAACCGCCTATGTGGGGATTCTAGCAAATGCGTTGTCGTTAGCCGATTATCTCAGACAAGCTCTGACGCCATCGGCAATTATCACCCTTCTCGTGATTCTCTCGAATTCCCTGTTCCTGGTTATATGGTATGTCTTAGTCGGCCGAAGGCTCTACCAACTAGGGCGTCTTGAAAGGAAGATGCTTCCCAAACAATTGTAATTAGAAGCGTTCGAGTGAGTGTCGCACTGAAAGGAGACAAACATATCATCTTTGGTTCTTGTAGGATATGCAACACGTTACGGTTCAACGCAGGAAGTTGCCGAGGCAATCGCGGAAACGCTGCGCGAAGGTGGACTTACGGTCGATATTCGGCCCATGCGGGAAGTACGTACACTCGCAGGGCATAGCGCAGTCGTGCTCGGAGCCCCGCTCATTATGTCCCATTGGCACAAGGACGCGCTCCGTTTCCTGTCGCGGCACCGTGAAGCCCTCATGGAACGACCTGTGGCAGTTTTCGCGCTGGCCCAGTTCACGATCCATACGATGAGGCGGAGTGGCAGTCTTCGCGCGCCCAACTCGATAAGGAGCTGGCAAACTATCCCTGGCTTACTACACATTGGGCATTCGATAAAGAAGCCTATTGATAAACTCAGGGTTTTGCTGTAGATGAAGACTGACCGAGAAATTTAAGCGATCAAACTGACAGTTTCTTGCAGGATTTCGAATAAATGAGGATCGGGGAGCTCTGGAAGATTTGGCTATAGATAGCCATACTCTTTTATGGCTATCTTGATAAGTCCTGCCTGCGAAACACTATATAAGAGCATAAGGTCAAGACAACGACATACGCCAAAACCCCTTCCATTGACGCCCAATACGTTATTTCGAACCCCGACTTTGCTGTAGCAATTCTCTCAATGGTCGCTACATTAGGTGCTAGATTAATCTTAAACGTGGTGATTGTATCGAGTGGTTTAGCTATCTGGCCAGGTAAAATATCTTTTACAGGCGAGGGTAGTACAAATGAAGTTAAAGCAATCTCGCCAAGCGTAGCATAGAACATAAGTAGTGATATTGGTAATATAAGCGACCGCGCCATTATTGCTAGGGAGAAGGATAAAAACATAAGGGGCAAAGTTTTTAACGGTGATAAAAGCAGGGTTAAGGCAAAATATGAGAGACTCAGCGCTTTTGCTGTAAAGGTACCCATAGAGCTAGCGATGGCAGCTGAGATCACTAGGGACGAAAGCCCAGCTATGAATACAAGGGAATAAGCACCTGCTATTAGTGCAAGGACTTTACTAAATATAAATACTCCTCTTGATATGCCTGTTGCAATTGATAGTTGTACAGTCCTGTTTTGGTATTCGCTTGCAGCATAATGTGCCGCGACGACAATTAAGCTCAACGTCGCGAAGTATAAGGCTGTGTTAAACGAATCAGTAAACGTTACTATCCAACTAAATGTCGCTTTATCTGCATCAGATGCAAACAGAATATTAGTCAGTGCAACCGCTATAAGGATTAAAATAATGGCATACCGAAATGTCGGAAAGTGAGAGAGTCTTTTTATGTCTTGATAACAATGCTGGTAGATGGTTGCCATATGCTTATTCCTCTTTCGCAGTTAGTTCGATAAAAAGCTCTTCAAGGCTATCGTCTCTTAAGTAAACCTCAACAGGAGTCAAACCGTTTCTTACAAGTGCTTCCATCAGCGACTGAGGGTCTATTCCAATAATCTCAATTTTGCCGTCTTTCAATGGAAGCACTTTAATATCCGGAAATTGCGCCAGGAAATGCACTGTTTTATCGTGTTGGAGGGTATTGATGCACACGGTATTGCTGGCCTGCTGCAGCTCAGCAAGTGAGCCCTCTGAAACTACCTTGCCTTTGTTAAAAATTGCTACTCTGTTACAAACCTGCTCAACCTCATGCAAGAGATGGCTGCATAAAAGAATAGTCGCACCTTGGCTTGCCAGGTTCTTTACAAGAACCCGAATACTTTTAATGCCTGCAGGATCCATACCGTTTGTTGGTTCATCCAATATCAAAAGCTTAGGTTGGTGGATGATTGCCATAGCCATGCCCAGTCTCTGTTTCATACCGGTTGAATACGAACCAGGTCTTCTGTCTACTACCTCGCCAATACCCAGGAGGTTTATGACTTCCTCGACGCGCTTTTCCTTTACACCCAGCACACGGGCAGCATAGAGAAGATTCTGTCTTCCTGTGAGATACGGAGTATAAGCAGGCGTATCACCAATTAATGAGCCGACA
>DASQQM010000295.1:0-14194 GCA_035643475.1 Anaerolineae bacterium
GCTTTACGCCAAACATCTTCTCGATTGCGAGGGCCACCCGCTTAAATATAGCCTTTAAACTGATCTCGCTCGTGATGATCTTAGATACTTCAAGCGCCGTTGATAGATTTTTCGCCCTTGAAAGCGTTTCCTCATATAGACGGGAGTTATCGATAGCGATGGCAACCTGATTTGCAAAGATCTGCAGAAACTCTAGCTCTTCGTCGAATTGCAGCTCATCTGCTACCCAGTCTGCCGATAAACCAAGTATTCCAATAACTTTATTTTTAACCACTAATGGGATACCGATAAAGGATCTAAAGCAACTATTAAGTGGCCTACCGCTTAACGTAAACCCATCATCAGAGCTAGTATCCGCAATAATAATCGGTTCTTTTCTGTCGAAGACCGCTACTTTCTTTTCTCCATCGATAAACAGTTTTTTTGTTGCGCACTGTTCTATCCCACCAACAAGGCATTCAGATATTCTTAAGCAATCTTCCGTCTCATCATAGAGCGCTATGCAAGCCGATTTTGCGCCAAAGAAATTTGATACCGCCTGGATTACGGATCTCTGTATCCTCTTGCTCTCATGTGAGGAATTGATCTTTTGACTTACTGAGAAAAGATTTTTTAGCCCCTTTGCTCTGTGTTCCAGCTGGCGATAAAGGCGTGCATTCTCAATGGCAATTGCAGCCTGCGCGCTGAAGAAGCGCATGATCGTTATCTCTTCGGTTGTAAATACCCTCTCTTCAGTTTCAAAAGCATGGATTGCTCCAAGTTCCTTGCCGAAGATAATTAACGGTACCGAAAGGCTGCACGCTATACTCTCTTTCCTTAACAGCTCTGCGTGTTCAGCTGATAACTCCTCACTCCCTAAATTTGTGCATATATAAGGACCGCCACAATCTATGGCTTTCTGTGTAAGCGTTCCATTAAAACCAGTCGGCCTATCGCACAAGTAGCTCAATCCAACACCGTGGACGACGTGGTGGGAATGATTTGTATTATCGATTAACGCTATCCCCACCTTGTCGACACCAAGCAGTGCCGATGTATAATGGGCTATCTGATCGAGGACCTCACCGAGCTCCAGTGTTGATATAACTAGTTGGCCTACCTTGTTGGCTATTTCTAATGCCCTCGCATTATTGCTTAGATCCTGGTATAGCTTTACATTTTGAATGGCAATCGACGCCTGGTTTGCCAGGGTTGTAAGGACCTCCTCATCCGCTTCAGTAAAAAGGCTCCTATCTCTCTTGAAGCTCACCATCACGATACCGCACGGATTTTTATCCTGACCGAATAGCGGAACTCCCAAGAACCCCCTTGGTAGGAGACCCTCCGTCTTCTTGTTTTTGCTCCCCTTATACGATGTTATATCATCTAACCGGAGCGGTTTTCCCGCTCTAAGTATTTCCGTGTATGCGCCCTCATTATACGAAGCCTTTTCAGCCTGGGTTTCCGTCAAGGTACGCTCGCCAAGGATAGGATCGATGTTGGTTGTCCGGTGCTCAAAGCGGCCTGTCCTTGGATTATAGAGGGCCGCCGCAGCCATGAGCGAATCAACGGCTGATCGCGCCGCATTCACTATTTCCTTCATCATCTTAGCGATGTTTTTCTCAGCTACAATACGGAAGGTATGCGCGTGTAGTGTCCTGAGTTCATCCGCTTTTTTCTTTGTCTCTTCAAAAAGCTTTATATTTCGTAGCACGGCGGCCACCGGTCCGGCCAGCGACTGGAGCATCTTAAAATCCCCATGGTCGAACTTTGCGACATCCTGGCTGAAGGCCTCCAGCACCCCAATTACCTTCTCGTCCTGCGTTATAGGAACGCCTATATACGATTTGAACTTCTTACGATTAAGCCAGGGCCTCTCGTAGAAATGGCTTTTCGACCGTATACTCTTTATTACCAGTGGCTCTCCTCGTTGGATGATCGTTGCCGCAGGGTCACGCCGTAACGGTATATTGCCGAACCCCTTCAGTATCTTGTTTGGAGCAGATGCAACCTGGAATTCGAGCAGATCATCTTTGATGAGGAGCAGGTCGCAAAGGTCTGCTTCCATTATCGCCATCGCCGCTTGGGTAATCTGGCGTGTAAGCTTTTCAGCTTCGAATGTGCTCCCCATTGCCCTTCCCAGTTGCATGAGGCTCGCTTTGGTAAGAAGATCGCGTCGTTTTACTTTTTCGAAGGCGCGTGCGTGATTGATCCCTGCCGCTACGTGAGCCTTAGTAAGCTGAATCAACTTCTGATATTCCGGGTCATCCTTGGACCCGTTCGAGGAGTAGATAGCTAATATGCCGATATCAGATTCCTTCGCTTCAAGGTTAATCACCGAAAAGCTGTGCTCGTCGTCGAAAATGTCGCTAGATAGGTACGCTGTGAGAGATTGCTCAATATCGGTGTCCTTCCTAAATATAATCGGATGCTCCCCAGAGAACCCCCGGCTGGCAATCTCGACCAAGTGGTGACCGCCATCACTCTGCACTAAGATTATCCCAGCCTGCGCTTGCGTTAGCGCCAGCACCGATTCAAGCACGGAGGTCAACACTTCATGTAAATTTTTACCCGCATCGAAGCTATTTTGGATCATACTTATAAAGACCCTCTGCTTCTCTGCCTTTACCGCCTTTATTTGATCGAGCTGACCCCGTGCTACTAAGCCCACGCTAAACTCTACAAGATTGGTATGGGCGATAAATTCACTCTCTGGCATTACCCCGCCCTCACCCAGCATCATCTTTACCGCCCTAGGATCAAGGCCCATACTACGGCAGTCATGCTCAATTGCATCATTATCCAACTCACCGATCGCGAACCCCAACCATATAGCGCCTAATATCATGCTATCGATCTTTATCGGCACCCAGCACCGTAATAAGCCAAAGCGTCCTCGATAAATGATTTTACTTCCGGCTTTCAAGGCTTCCTGGAAGGCTTCTGTATCTCGCTCGTTTAATAACTTATCTGCACTTGGGTGGATTCCACTAAATAGCTGCTTAAGCATACCCTCTGGAATATTTAGCGAGGAAGCGATTGTAACGTACCTTGTATTTAAGACCACTAAAGAGAGGCGCGAGATTTTAGAGTATTTATCTACAAGCTGCTGCCAGAAGCGCTCATCCAGCAAATCTGTAACTGAGGTTTCTCCCTTACCGAGGATTGCTTCCAGTTCATCAATCGCTTCAATAATGGAGTTGCGATCGGTGATAGACATTTAAATAATGCCCCCTAAATTAGTACAGATGTTTAAGTGCTAGCACAATTAGCCTACAAGCGGTGGATAAAAATACTAAACGTCTTTTTACCCGTCTATTCCGACTCTAAACCAATAAAGAGATAAAATCTTAATATTTTTAATTCTCCTCCTGGCGATAATGTGGTATACAGGAAGACCTTCTTGTTTTTTGTCCTCCGGCTAATTATATAACAAATGATCGGTATGTATACCGATCATTCTACTATTCTACTATTCTACTATTCTACTATCTGCGGGCCCCACATGTAATAGCGGGCACTTATATATTCGTCTATATAGCCGTCTCGTCTGCCCCGCTTACGGCCTGTTTGTGAAGCACGTCGTTGATTCTATCTATTAAATTTGCGCTCTGTACTGGCTTTAAGATAAAAATATCTGCCCCAGCCTCCAAACTTTTCTTTTCAGCGTTGACAAGAGTAACGATGATAATCGGGATACTCGACGTTTCCTTGTTGCTCTTGAGGGCTTTACATATTCGGATCCCGTCAAGTTTTGGTAGGAGTAATTCCATTACTACTACATCTGGCGATAATTTTTTCACGGCATCTATCGCCTCTAGACCGTTCTGAACAAATACCACTTCGTAGCCTTTGAGAGCTGAGAAATATGATACCACTTCCTCGATAACACTATCCTGTTCAGCTGCTAGCACCAGTATACGGTAAGTACGCACTTGCTCTCCTATCTACAAAATATCATCGCAATCTCATGATACGATGCCATAGTATAGAGGTATACTTCTATTTATACCTAGACAGATTGTAATGTAAACAATTGTTTAGCAAATGCTCGATAATATTTTGACTACTTAGAGATTGCACCATAATAATGTGTAGAGTATATGTGATTTAACCGTACCTGCCTTAAGGGTAAATTTTTAACTAGCCTGCCCGATACAAGCATTAACAGATGTTTACCAAGGTGAGCTATAAAATCGATGCTTAAGGAGAAAATATGCCTGAACTTAGACAAGACCCAGTCACCGGTCAGTGGTTAGTTGTTGCCAAGGAGAGAGCTAAGCGCCCTCATGATTTCATCCAGCGTGGCACAACGACACCCCAGGCTTGCCCTTTTGAGTATGGCCACGAGTCGATGACTCCGCCTGAAACTCTGGCGTTTCGGCCCGGTGGTTCAGCCCCAAATACGCCCGGTTGGACGGTGAGGGTTGTGCCAAATAAGTTTCCGGCCTTTACCCCCGAAAACCATGAGGAGACCGCACGTGGACTATATCGCAGCCGAAAGGCCTATGGCATACATGAGGTAATCATCCACGGTCCAGAGCACGATTTAAGCCTTGCAACATATCCAGATGATCAGGTCGCAGAGGTTCTAAGGGCATATAAACTTCGATATGAATACCATAAGAGCCAACCGTATACCCACTACGTACAAATAATAATTAACCACGGCAAGGATGCCGGGGCATCCCTTGAGCACTCCCACTCTCAGCTTTTCGCTATCCCATTGATTCCGGAATTGCCCGGGGCCGAGCTTAAGGGGGCGGCCAATTACTATGCTAAAAACGAGCGCTGTATCTATTGTGACATAATCGCTTCAGAAATTGCGGAAGATGTTAGGGTGGTAGAGCAGAGCGAACATTTTATCGCCTTTGTCCCTTATGCTGCAAGACTTCCGTTCGAGACATGGATCATACCGTTACAGCATAAGCCACAGTTCGAGACTATATCGGATGGCGAGAGGATGGAGCTCGCATCAATCTTTAGAAGAGTCCTGAGTCGCTTTTACAATGGATTAAGTGATCCCCCGTACAATATGTACCTCCATACCAGTCCGCCTGGGTATGGCCTTACTGATACCTATCACTGGCATATGTCTATAATCCCTAAGCTAACGATTCAGGCAGGCTTCGAGCTTGGGACAGGGATGACTATAAATGTTACCATACCCGAAGACTCGGCTGAATTTTTACGGGGAGTTCAGCTATAAACCGACACTGTAACCTTAATGGTACGTTTTACGGCCTTCACTTAGGTTGTTTTCTGGCCTTTTTCATTGGGAATAAACGAACTACGAGGAGATCGATGACATGTTAACTTCTGTCCCTGTTGGCACAAGGTCAATCAAGGAATACGAGCACATAGTCGACGAAGAGATAATAGAGAAGGTTCGCCAACTAGGCAAAGATATGAAAGGTGCACGAATATTAAATATTAGCTCCACTGCCTTTGGCGGAGGAGTTGCCGAGCTTCTTTATACCCTCGTTCCGCTCATGCGAGACGTCGGTCTTGACGCCGATTGGCAGGTTATTCCAGGCAGTGAGAACTTTTTCACTATAACCAAATTATTCCACAATGCGCTTCAGGGTATGGATCTTATCGCCACCCCTAAAATGATCGATACCTACCTCAAGCAGAACGAGAACAACGCGGATCTCTTCGATGGCACGTACGATATCGTTATGGTCCATGACCCCCAACCTGCATCGATGCTCTCGTTTTTAAAGGAGAAGGGTAAGAAAACGGGTAAATGGATATGGCGCTGCCATATCGATCTAACCGCTGCAAAGCAAAGCGTATGGGGGTTTCTCGAGCCCTACCTTCAACAGTACGATGCGGCGGTCTTCACAATGCCACAGTACATAAAGAACGATTTCAGTGTGGATAAGATCGCAATCGTACCACCAACGATAGATCCTTTAAGCTCTAAGAACATTGATATTAGCCAGGAAACAATCGACAGCGTCCTGGAGAGATATCATATAGATAAGCATAGACCTATACTATCGCAGGTTTCTAGATTCGACCCCTGGAAGGACCCGCTCGGCGTCATAGATGCCTATCGTATTGCCAAGAAGGAATTCCCGGAAGTACAGCTATTAATGATTGCTTCCATGGCTACCGATGACCCAGAGGGTTTTCACTATTATGAAAAGACTTTTCGACATGCTGGTGGGGACCCCGATATCTACCTACTCTCCAATCTTGAGGGTGTGGGGAACCTGGAGGTTAACGCTTTCCAGCGAGCATCACAAATAGTTATACAAAAATCAACCCGGGAAGGCTTTGGGCTCGTTGTTAGCGAAGCATTATGGAAGGAGCGCCCAGTAATCGGTGGAGACGTTGGCGGAATCCCACTTCAGGTTATAAACGGCAAGGATGGTTTCCTTGTTAGCAGTTCAGAACAGTGCGGTAAAAAGGTAATCGAAATATTAAGTGACCCTAATATGGCACATGAAATGGGTCAGTTTGGGAAGGAACACGTGAGGAAGAATTTTCTAAGCCCAAGACAACTTGCAGATTATATGGAGCTGTTTAATTCCTTAGATCAAAGTGGCAAGCTATAGCCAGAGATGGTATAATATCAGGGTTAAGATCGCGGGTGATTCATTTGCGAAACACTAAAAGATCAAAGGCGTCGGGTCTTAAGAAGCTCCTTGCGGATAGGTCAATAATCCTCGTTTCTAATAGAGGGCCGGTAGAATTTAGACGGGACGAATCCGGAGAACTAGAGGTGCGGAGGGGTGGCGGTGGCCTCATAAGCGCTATGACCGCAGTCAGTGAAGAGGCGCAGGCGACATGGATATCGGCCGCCATGACGGATACCGAGTACTCAATAGCGCAAGATGGCTCCATACTAAACTTCCCGGAAGAAGACCCCCTCTACCAAATCCGATTGATTGATATCCCTAAAATTATTTATAACCGATACTACAACATTATAAGCAACCCACTGCTCTGGTTTGTCCATCACTATATGTGGAACTTTGCAGAGGACCCTTCTATCACGGCCGAGGTTCACAGGGCCTGGCATGAAGGGTACGTTATTGCAAACAAGCTCTTTGCAAAAGCAGCCATAGAGGAGAGCGTTAAACACAGCAGCCCTTTAATAATGCTCCAGGATTATCACCTGTTTGTGGCGGCAAAATATATCAGAGAGCAGACCAGTGAGCCGTTCTTATTTCACTTTACGCACATCCCCTGGGCCGAACCGGATTACCTACGCGTATTACCCCACGAGATACGGCTCCAGCTTATGGAAGGTATGTTGAGCAACGACCTCATCGGCTTCCAGTCACGGAATTATGCCCATAATTTCCTCCTCTGTTGCAAGACAATGGTAGACTGCACAGTAAACTGGAGGAAGAGGACGGTCCTGTGGCAAGGTCGTGAAATATACGTTCGTACGTATCCCATATCGATCGATCATAATAACCTGCAGAGGATTAGCGAGAGCCCTGATGTGCTTACGTACGAGTCAAAATTTATTGAGCGAAACCAAGGTGTAAGCTTGATCGTAAGGACGGACAGGAGTGACCCATCAAAAAACATCGTCCGCGGTTTTAAGGCGTACGAAATCCTTTTATCCAAGCATCCTGAACTCAGAGAGAAGGTAAAGTTCCTAGCTCTCCTTTACCCAACACGGGAGAATGTAAAGGAGTACAAGGACTATCGCAACGAGATAGAAGCTACCGTGGATGAAATTAATCAACGATACAAAACCGATAACTGGTTGCCCATCTTCCTGAGGCTTGAGGATAATTACATCGAATCGGTAGCCGCCCTTAAGCAGTACGATGTGCTCCTCGTCAACCCGATCTTTGATGGGATGAACCTGGTTTCAAAAGAAGGACCGATTATAAATACCCGCAACGGTGTTCTCGTACTCTCCGAAAACGCTGGTGCTGGCGCTGAGTTGAGCAATGCAAGCTTGGTGGTGAACCCATTTGATGTCGAGCAGACAGCAGATGCCATGTACAGGGCACTAGTAATGCCCGGATACGAAAAGCAGATGCGCAATGATTACTTAAAAGAGGTCGTGAAGCAGAATGATTCATCCAAGTGGTTGTATAGCCAGCTCAAAGATATTACCAGGCTTGAGAAGAAACAGGTCGTTATCAGTACCCGGTAAGTGCAGTGTCACCTCTGTGACGCTGTACTAGAGCAATGGAACAATAGAGCAATTGAGCAATAGATGTAGAAGACAGAAGATGGAAAATAAATTGGCTATATGTTGTATGGAAGCCTGTTCCATTGCGGTCTATTGATCTATTGCTCTAATGCTCGATCTAATTTCTTATCCAGCATTTTAAAGTATTCTTCACGGCAGAGACTTTCAACTCTTACAAGATCTAAGAAGGGCTCCTGGAAACCATTTCTGCCAACGCAGAACGGCCCGTGACCGATAACGAGCGCTCTCCCATAATCATTTATAGCTGGTGGCACCTTTTTTGCAATCCCGCCAGCGCCTATCTCGCCGGGAACAATGGGGATATCGAAGAACATTCGCGTTTCAGGGCAATCCTTCCCACACTCTGTTATATTGCAATTTTTCCTCTCCTCGCAGAGCATGGATATTACGACTGCGAATTTTGGATGACCGTGCAACACCATCCGATAATCGGTCATCTCGTATATCCTGCGGTGCACCGCCAATTCTGATGATGCGGTTATTCCACACGTCGAAGAGTTATCCATCGGTACCTGGTCGATAAGTCCATCTAATTCATCAAGTGAAGCACCGGTCTGCGATATATAGATAACATTGCCGTCGAAAAAGCTGATATTGCCGAAGAATGAGTCGACGAGCCCACGATCAACGATATACCTCCCCACAGTAGATACCGCGTTAAGTATTTCTGTACGACTGTACATCTTATGTTCTCCCACGTTAACGATAGATGAACGTTCATTTAATGGCCAATTTCTAAACATAAGGTCATCGGCACTGGGAATAGTTACCCAGTTTTCGCGAAACTCGCGGAATGCTCCTTCTTCGCCGGGTATCTGGAAGCCGTCCTCGAGAATGTCATGGAGGTACTTTATAAACACCGCATGGAATATTGAAGAATAAACGATATAGGCCTGCTCTAACGTTACCGTACCGCTAGTTACAAACCCAGCCCCCTCGATAATGAGCCCCTTTCGCTCACGTAAAAGCGCGGTGATCGCCTCTGTGAGGCCATCTCCCATACTTTCTCTTCTGATAAAGGGGATATCATGCAGGAATGTTTTTACCTCGCTATCCCTTGGATATATGCGCGATTCCGATGTGGGCGCCCGCGCAATGAGGTAATCGGCGAATGGAAGTGACGGCTTTGCAAATAATAATCCCACCACGTTTAGCTTATCGAGTATCTCCTCAAAAATAGGTCGCCATTCATCATCCCGCGAGGAAAGCAACACGTCATCCATCGCAAAAAATCGTATGGAACCGGAAACTGCTACTCTATCACGTATCAATTTTTGAGTATATTTCTCTATTTGATCCTGCAAAAGCCATTACACCTCATGGTTATCATCGAAACAGCCGTTCCCGTCTAGCCCGCGTATCCTGTAATATTTCTGCAGCTCCTGCAGAAATCTCTCTTTATCGACTGGCTTTACCTCAATTCCATCACCCGATGTGCCGGCTTCACTGAAAAATCGCTCCGGGAGCATGTCATCCTTGGCTGAGAACCCATTCTTGCAGTTATAGAAGCGCTCTACATTCACGATCTGCTCACCGATCTTTAGAAGACTCTGGCCAGAATACTCTATACCAGTGACACCCTGCAGAATTTGGGCGTACTCCTCCAGCGAAGCTGCGAGGATCGCAAATTTGCACATCTCCAGCGAGTCAGCAACGGCATTCATATCCTCAGCGATCTTTATAATGCGAGCCTTGCCCGAGAATGAGAACCTGTCGGTTGCGACTGGCTTACGCAGTATCTCGTTGGCGATCGGATATGCCCTCAGATGGCATCCTCCCCTACTGCTAGTTGCGTAGGCGAGAGCCATACCATAAGCTCCTCTCGGATCGTAGGCTGGAAGCTCCAGCCCTTTAACTGACATTGAGATATGGGGCACTCCAAGCATCGCACAAAGCCTTGCTGAGCCAAGGGCGAGCTTTTTCCCTTCCCCCTCACGATTGCCCGTTTTACGGACTAGATCGATAATCTCATCGGAGGTGAAAAACTTTCCCCTCGCTTCGCCGTAGGCGGCTATCGTTGCAGCCATGCTTATCGTATCCATTCCCAATTGGTTGCACAGCTCGTTTGATTTTACGATGGAGTGAACGTCGCTGTTCTTATTGAGCGCACCGAAGTGGGATGCCGTCTCATACTCCGGGAGCGCCCTACCGCAGGAATCGACTTTTTTACACTGTATGGGGCAGCCAAAGCATCCTTCCTTTTTGGCCTGGTATAGCTTTCTTAACGATGGCCCGGAATAGTTCCCTGCATCCTCAAAGTAGGTCCTACGGAAATTTTCCGTAGGCACCATGCGACGTTGCTTTATTAAATCGACGAGGGCCGGGGTCCCGAACTCGCGTATACCCAGTTCGCCGAAGATAATGGGTGAGGCCTTGAATAGGCGCATAACATCAGCCTGTCCCTTTTTAAAACTCTCCCTATCAGCGATCGCGGTCTTTCTGCTGCCGTTAACGACAATCGCCTTTAAGTTTTTGGATCCCATGACCGCTCCGAGCCCGCCGCGCCCGACGGCGTTTGAGCCGTTAACCATGATGTTAGCAAAGAGAACACCGTGCTCGCCGGCTGGGCCTATCGCCGCAACGCTTCCCTTATCCATGAGCTTAGACATCGTCTTGAAGGTGTCCTTTCCCCAAAGCATCGAAGCATCGTGTAGCTCCTCGCCCTCTTCCGTTATGTGAACGTAGACCGGCCTATCGCTTCTGCCGGTAACCATGATAGCATCGAGCCCGGCTCCCTTTAATTTGTATGCGAAAAGGCCACCGCAGGAGGAATCATAGATGGTGTTTGTGAGAGGGCTCCGGGATACGACCGACATCCTTGCTGACGTCGGTGACGGCGTGCCGCATAATGGGCCCACCGCAAAAATGATCGGCATTTCAGGAGCAAGGGCATCCAGGTGGAAGTAATCCCGCATCAGGCGAACGCCTAGACCCCGCCCCCCGAGGAAATCATGGAGGATGTCCTCCGGAATACCCTCACGGTGCGCACTTCCATCAGTAAGATTAATTTTCAGGATTTTCCCCGTCCACCCGAACATTATCTTCTCCTACAACGTCAAATTCGTGGCCGATCCCCTCTCGCTTGGCCTTTTCAAACAACATGCGAGCGGTTGCTACATCCTGGATGGCAAGACCAGTTGAATCGAAGACCGTTATCTCATCTGCTGTACGACCCTTCTTCGCCCCAGTAACTATCTCACCGAGTGTAGAGTAGATATCGCTTTCTGAAAACAACCCCTTCTTTACCGCAACATTGATCTCCCCGCTGTGTTTTGCCTGGGTAATATCATCAACGATCACTTTCGCATCCCTGAGTATCTGTGGGTCGAGTTCCTGCTTTCCTGCAGCGTCGGCACCTATCGCATTGATATGCGTGCCCGGTTTAATCCATTCTCTTTTTATTATAAACCCTCGAACCGGCGTAGTGGTGCAGATGATATCGCACGCCGCAGCCTCAGCTATAGTCGCCTTTTCTATGGGTAACTCCGGGTAATCATTCTTCATATCCTCTATCTGCTCTTCAACAGGGCTCCACACGAGGATCTTTAAGAAGCTGAAGTAGTGAGTGACGGCGAGGAGTTGCGTTTTCGCTTGTGCACCTGCTCCAATTAACCCAAGCGTTCTGGCATCGGGCCTCGCAAGATACTTTGCTGCGATACCGCCGGCCGCACCCGTTCTATAGTTCGTAAGCTTCGTCGCATCCATGATTGCAAGCGGGAACCCTGTCTCGGGGTCACTGTATATTACCAAAGCCATCACCGTTGGAAGGTCTTTTTTGGGGTTATCAGGATACACGCTCACCCACTTAAGGCCCGCTGAGCTTTCTACGTACGCCGGCATGGCCCTGAAATCGCCGTTATATTGGCCCATAGTAAGGTAAAGCTTAGGAGGCATTATTGCCTTGCCCATCCCATACTCACGAAAAGCACCCTCAACCGCCTCAAGTACATCCTCCATATGTATAATCTTTGCGATATCAGAAGCTGTAAGCAGTCTCGTCCTCATTATCCACCTCAAGAGTTAGTAGTTCATAGTGAGTAGTTCATAGAGTAGTACCCACATCTCTTACCCACATTAACTGGTAGCTGCAGCACTGCAACACTGAGTAACTCTACCCACATCTCTTACCCACACCCCTGGTCCCTGGACCCCGGCCCCTGAACCCTGGCCATCCGGTAACCTGGTTACTATGGTCACCGATCTTCCTGGTCACCCACATCTCTTACCCTCACTCCGATTCACCCATTCACCGACTCACCCATTCACCGATTTAATAGACCGGTCTAAAGAAATGCCCAGTCGTGGTATTAATCGCTTTTGGAATAATTTGCTCAGCCTTCCTAAGAAGTGGCGATATATCACTGGCTCCCATAGTAACGAGATCAATCGCTTCACGATATACCCGAGTGATTCTCCCCACATCGTCGGCCCCATGCTGACTTAGCAGCAGACGAAGAGACGACACGCCCGCTTTGATAAGTTCACCAACGTTTGGCAGCAGATAGAGCTCGTGTGAGTTATAGATATGCGACCGGCACTTAACGTCCTGCTCGACGGGGAATCTGAACCCCTTTAGGTCCTCAATATAAAAGTTCTTTGACGAACACGTCTGGCAACTCCCCTTAAATGCACTCGGAACGCAATGCTCAGCTGTCATTACCTCCAGCCAGCCATGGATAATAGCCTCAAATTCCACCTTAACTGACCCTGTAATCCCTCGTATCTGGTCTAAAGCGAGCTCCGGGGAGAGGCATATCCTCGATGCGCCAGAATCCCTGAAAAACCTCGAGCTCAATCTGTTGAAATTATTTATGTGATAATCAAGAAACACTGGCATGTTTAGGTCTCGAACTGCATGGTACAAGCCGACGTTATCGACAAGAAGGGCATCAAGGTAACTCAGGTTCGACTCAAGGAATCTAACCATATCCTCGACCTCATGTTGATGCAGTATATTCCCCGTAGAAAGTGCCAGTTTTACACCACTCTCAGAGGCTATCGAGGATAGTTCGCTAAGATCGATCCTGGCTGATCTTGAAAAATCCGGTCTTACATAGAGCCAATCGGCACCACTTTTAGCAGCTGCCCGTACCTGTTCAGTAGTGTACACATCGACAGTAAGAAGTGGTTGCCCGTATACAATCCCTGTCTCAGGTTCCATCTCACTCAATAACTCTTCCCTAACTTTCCTTACTGGTACCTTCGATCTTCCATATTTTTTAAGCCGTGCAACGTCAAGCTTCTCAATAAGATTGCGTCGTAGGTTATTTAGCTTGCCCAAGGGCACCATCACCCCCGGGCCTACTGTAATATCCCAGGAATCGACCGTATAAACGGTATTCCCAAGCCTACTTAACTGTGCAATCACATCAGCCTCAGAAAGTACCCTCCGTTCCCCTCTCTCGGCTAGAAAATCGCTTACAACCTGCACCTTTTCGCTAGGATCCCCGCTTACGCATGCCGAAAGCTCAACCTGCTCTCCGGTTTCGATATGCGCCGTTATCTTTATCGGAACCCTCTTGACGTTGGTACCCACAATCGTCGCTCGAGCCGCCTCGCTAAGTCTCTCGTTATGGACCCTGAATACCCTATCCCCCGCATCTATACGGTGTCGCTTGCCGTCGATAATTATGACCGCCTTTGACCCTGATGGGGCGTATTGCACCTGCTTATCGTTTACCAATAGTTCCGTAACTTTAGTGTGAAGGCGGCCGCCATGGCTTACCCAGACCTCTATCTCATCACCTACAGAGAGCCCTCTTTTTAGCTGTAGGCCGAGCCTGCCTTTATACACATCGATGTAGGTCACCCTGCCAAGCAGCACCCCGCGGTCACTTGGCCGATTATAGCTCATAAGGCGCTCATCGTGCATGCCTCTCAAGTACCCCTCGGTAAAACCGCGACTAAAAGCTTCTCTCAGTTCGTCTATCTCGTCTTCGGATACGCTGAAGCTTTCGGGATCCTGGAAATACCGGTCGATGGCATTGCGATACACCTTGACAACAATTGCAACGTACTCAGGTG
>DASQQM010000296.1:0-23736 GCA_035643475.1 Anaerolineae bacterium
CTTTTCTCTTGACTAAAGTACCGATTTGGTTCATGCTCGTCTTATAAAATAGTAACTTGTAGAATAATTATTATGACGGTACGAAACGCATTGTTAGGATTACTGGAACAGCGCCCGCGCCACGGCTATGAGCTTCATGCGGCATTTGAAGCTGTGGTAGGCGGAGAGGAGGTCTGGGATGTTAAGCCCGCCCAGATCTATACAACGCTGTCGCGATTAAAGGAAAGTGGGCTGGTTGTTGAAAAGGCGCTCGAGCAAGATGGTGGTCCAGAAAAGCGCATCTATGAGATCACTGCTGAGGGCAGGCAAAAATTGGACGACTGGTTTGCAAGGCCGGTTGCAGGCAGACACCAGCGGGATAAGTTCTTTGTTAAGCTGATGCTTAGCTTGGCAACAGAGAAAGCAGATCAGTTCAAGATCATCTATACTCAGCGCGCCAGCCTGTATAGAGAGCTGCACGACCTTACCACGCAACGCGGGTCGTCTGACCCGGCGTCTGAGCTAGCCCATATCATGATGCTCGATAGGGCAATCATGCATCTTGAGGCCGACCTGCGATGGCTGGATATGATCGAGGCGCGTATCGATGAGATACGCCGACAGCCGCTCCCCGAACCGGCGCCGCGTCCACGAGGACGACCGCGCAAGGAACAATAGTCATGCTATGGAGGTGCATGCAATGGCAACTATAGAAACCGAAAAACTAACGAAGGTTTATGGAAAGGATGAAACCGCCGTCATTGCACTAAATGGTGTCAGCCTGCGCATCGGGCAGGGGAAGTTTGTGGCCATTATGGGGCCGAGCGGCTGCGGTAAGTCAACCCTGCTCCATCTTATGGGGGGATTGGATAGACCAACATCCGGGCGCGTTATCGTCGGTGAGAATGACATAGCTCAGCTTAACGACAAAAAATTGACCGAGTTGCGCCGCCGCAAAATTGGCTTTGTGTTTCAATACTACAACCTGATACCCGTGCTTACTGCGCGTGAGAACGCGGCGCTGCCGCTTATTCTCGATGGAATAAAGCAGCCCGAGGCACATGAGCGTGCCGCTGAGTGGCTTGCTCGCATGGGGTTAAAGGATAGAATCAATCATCGGCCCGATCAATTATCCGGCGGGCAGCAGCAGCGGGTTGCCATCGCTCGTGCTCTTGTCACCGAGCCTGCCCTCATCTTGGCGGATGAGCCGACCGGCAACCTCGATACGAGAGCCTCAGATGAGATCGCACACTTGCTTCATCGGATCTCTGAGCAGTGGAATCGCACGGTGGTCATGGTAACTCATGACCCGCGCATCTCTGCGCACGCCGACAAAATCATTTTTCTTAAGGATGGGTCAATCGTTGACGAGACGCAGCTATCTCACGACGACGATGAGACTGATATCGTTCGGGAGAGGATGGAGGAGCTATAATGTTCACTTTAAAGCTCGCACTGCGGTACTTGTCGGGGCGCAAGCTACGCAGTTTCTTAACGACATTCGCTATCATCTTCGGGGTAATGATCATCTTTGGTTTAAACGGCATGCTCCCCGCGATTGAAAAGGCGTGGCGCCAGAGCGTATCCGCCTCGACCAACCAGGCGGATTTGACGGTTACAAGCGAAACGCGGGGCGTCTTTGACGCCAACGCAGTTGGCAAGGTTCGCAAAGTACCAGGCATAGCGTATGCGACAGTGTCGCTGACTCGTCCGTTAGTGGTGCCACCCACTTATGCCCCGAAAACGAAGGATGGGAAGCCTATAAGCTCATTCATGCTGAACGGTATCGATTATGAGAGTGCTTCCGATGTGCGACCACTACCAATTGAGAAGGGGCGCTCCCTTCTCGCATCCGAGAAAACTGTTCTTATATCGAGCAATCTGGCTGAAAGAACTGGCTTAAAGATTGGGGATACACTGCGGTTACCCTCAACAACGGGCACGACCATTTTCCAGGTAATCGGGCTTGTCGATACTCCCCCCACGCCCGGCGCGGAGGCGTTATATATACGACTTGGGGATGCACAGCGCCTCTTCAACCTGCCGGGCAAGGTCAACACCATAGAAGCCCAGTTTAGTCCGGGGAGCGACCGCGAAGAAGTGCGCACAGCTGTGCTCAATGCGCTTGGCAGCGGTTACAAGCTCGGCGGCAATGAACTAGGTAGCGAGTTGCTTGCCAGCATGAAGCTGGGCGATTTTCTCTTTAATATGTTCGGTGTGCTGGCTCTTGCGATGGGTGGCTTTATCATCTTCAACACGTTCCGCACCATCGTCGCGGAGCGACGCAGGGATATCGCGATGCTGCGCGCTCTCGGCGCGTCGAGGGGCACCGTATTGGGCCTTATTCTCGCCGAGAGCTTGCTCCAGGGTGTTATCGGGACAGCAATCGGCATGGCCGCGGGCTACGCGATGGTGGCCGGAATTCTCGTAGCGATGGGGCCGTTGTTTGAGGAAATGGCGCATATTCAGCTGGGTGGACCTACGTTCTCGACGTCAACATATGTAGCTGCAATTGGACTGGGCATTGGGATAACTGTGCTCAGTGGGCTCATGCCGGCGCTCTCCGCAAGCCACGTGCTACCGCTGGAGGCACTGCGCCCACCCATGGCTGAGGTAGTGCGGAAGCGGATAGGCAAAGGCGCTATTACGGGGATAATTCTCATTGCGTTTGCGTTGGCTGGACTCGTTTCGGGGGATATCGGGCTGGCGTCACTCGGTGCGGTACTATTTCTTGCTGGATTGGTGCTTGTCGCCCCCGCGCTTATAAGACCGATATCGACGCTGTTTGGGCGGTTGCTGGCGATCGCGTTTGCCCGGGAGGGACAGATTGCTCAGGGCAACCTCGTACGGCAACCCGGGCGCGCGGCGATCACCGCATCGGCGATGATGATTGGCTTAGCGATTATTATCATGCTTGCCGGTATGTCGACATCAATACAGTCGGGAGCCATGGGGTATCTCAACAAGAGTATGCGCTCAGATTACCTGCTCATGCCACAGTCGCTGGTACTTGGGAGTGGCAACGTTGGAGCCGGACCGAAGCTTATTAAGGAACTCCGCGAGACGCCTGGCGTTGCTTCAGCAACGACATTGCGACTTGCGACGACCAAGGCCAACGGTGAGGGCCTTCAGGTAATCGGCATCGACCCTGGCGAGTATCCGGAGCTATCGGGTCTTGTGTTTTCAGCCGGGGATCCGGATTCGGCTTACCGTGCGCTTGCAGATGGTCGGGCGATGATCGTAAACGGCATCTTTGCAGCGCAAAATGGGGTCAAGGTTGGCCAAACGTTAACCCTACAAACGCCGGATGCTATGCGAGAATACAAAGTTGTTGGGATAGGCGGTGACTTGCTCAACGCAAAACTTGGCACCGGCTATATATCGCAGGATAACCTTGCGCAAGATTTCAACGAGACGGCCGATCTGCTCATCATGGCAAACCGTGCCGAAGGGGCGAGCGCTACCAAGGTAAAGGCAGCGATCCAGCGCATTGTCGATAAGTACCCCGCGTTTACTCTCTTTTCAACAGAAGAGTTTCGAGAGGACCTGCTTGAAACCTATAAGGGTATATTCGCAGCCTTCTACGTCTTAATGTTGATGCTTGCCATACCATCGCTCATTGCGCTTGTCAACACGCTCGGCATTAACGTGATCGAGCGCACCCGCGAGATCGGCATGCTCCGCGCGGTTGGCGCAACACGTAACCAGGTACGCAGGATGATCGTTGCTGAGAGCCTACTGCTATCTATGGCAGGTATTGCATTCGGCATCCTGTCGGGTCTCTGGATGGGCTATATTCTCGTCGCAGCCACGAAGGTAAGCGGCTTCGTGATGCCGTATTTCTTCCCGTACAGTGGCCTCCTTCTTTCCATTGCGGCAGGGCTTATTATTGGGGTTGTTGCGGCAATAGTACCGGCTCGGCACGCAGCGCGACTTAATATTGTCTCAGCATTGCAGTACGAATAGCGTTCACGATTGGACATACAAAACTAAAAGGTTACATGTCGTAAGCTCGCAAGTAGTTCATCAAAAGCGAATATTGTCCGATCCGGGAGTAAATATGGAAGATCATGGTTCTACCAACCATGATCTTCTTGTTTTTTAGAAACTTCGGCCTCTTACCATGCGGGGCAGATGGTAGAACTTGCCTTACTTGTTTTGAGTAGCGTATTTACAGAATACTTGCAAGTAGCAAGTAATAGTCTTATAATTACCACTTAATGAGTAAAGAAGCGACCATCCGGGGATTATTACAGATTTTCGTGCGACGATTTGGCATTTTAGATGCAAGCATCACCAATGTCTGTTGCGAAAATATCTCCATTGCACAAAGTCATATCTTGTATGAGATAGAAAGGCAGCCAAATTCATCCATGCAACAAATTGCTGAAGTCTTGGGAACAGACATTACAACCTTTAGTCGACAGATAAAATCGCTCGAAAGGAAAAGTCTGATTGAAAAGAACCCAGACAGAGAAGACCGAAGGTTTCACCGACTATCGCTAACTTCAGAAGGGAAGCGAATTAAAAAACAGATCGATCACAAAATGCACGACTATATCAACCAAGTTTTTTCTCATATGTCGGAATTTGAGAGAGAAATAGTTGTGCAATCCATTAAATTGCTTAACGACGCTCTTCTTAAAACTGGTAAAGCCCCTAAGTAGTTAATTATATTAGCCAATAATAATTGCGGTATGCAAGCAATGTGGAGAAACGTTTAACATGTTTGTTCTGTCTGAAGCATGGAAGTCCACGTATCCTGGAGCTGCAGTGGGAATACTGAAGATGCGAAACGTTGCAAATCCAGCGCAAAGCTCTGCCCTCGACGCATTAAAATTTGAACTTGAAAGACAACTACGGGCTCGGTTTGCTGGTTGCGGCAGAGAAGAAATGGCAGCACTTGAGACAATAAAGACTTACAATACATACTTTAAGCGATTTAAGAAGACCTACCATGTTTTACTTCAACTTGAATCAGTTGCGTTGAAGAGCAAACCGATACCCAGAGTTGCTGCGCTTGTTGAGTCGATGTTTCTAGCAGAGCTCAAGAATTTACTTTTAACAGCAGGGCACGATTTTGAGGCTCTGCGGTTACCTTTAGTGCTGGACATATCAAACGGTGATGAGCAGTATGTTTTGTTAAATGGTCAGGAGAAGACATTGCAGCCGGGTGATATGATGATCAGCGATACATCAGGGGTGATCTCCAGTGTGCTTTACGGCCCAGATTACCGCACTAGAATCACGGCTGAAACGAATCAAGTCTTCTTTACTGTATACGCACCACCGGGCATCAAGAAGCACGCTGTGTATGAGCATCTGTATGATATCCAGGCAAATGTCATGCTTATCTCACCGGAAGTCCAGGTGGATATGCTAGACGTATATTGTACTGAGTAGGTGAATTTTTGTGTCAGAATGCAAGAGCCTTGATGAAGTACGCAAGAACATTGATAGGGTAGACCAAGAAATAATCAAGCTGCTGGCAGAGAGAAGCGAATATGTCAGGCAAGCAGCCAGATTCAAAAAGAGCGCTGAGGATGTTGCAATGCCAAAGCGCGTAGAAGAAGTCGTACATAAGGTAAGAAAGATTGCAGCGGAGTATAAGCTCGACCCTGATATAGTTGAGCAAGTTTACCGTTTATTAATTGGGCACTTTATTGAGGCAGAGATGAAGGTATACCGGCAAGTTTGAGCTCGTATGTTCGTGTATACAGGGTGGTTTAACTCAGATATGAAAATGCTTGGAGTAGTGGCCAGTCCTCGCAAAAAAGGAAATACGCATATATTGGTTTCTAAGACACTTGACGGGGCAAAGGCAGAAGGCGCCACCACAGAAATCATCTTTCTTAACGATTTAAATATTCGTGAGTGCAATGGATGCCATAGCTGCTGGAAGGGCAAACCGTGTAGTAAGAAGGACGATATGAACAAGCTCTATCCAATAATCAGTAAAGTCGTTCATAGATACGGCAGTTTTAACCTGATTATCGACCCAAGGGAACATAGAGAGAGGCTTATGGTGTGAATACCACCGATATCATGAATATCGCTCTAGAGATGGCTGGATTTAGTGCCATTCCAGGCGACAGTGAAATATTCCATCCTGGGGATACTATAAAAAGCATCCTATTTGGGATTGATATCTGGGATGAGGATGTAAGCAGAGCTAAAGAGCTAGGGGTTGATCTTGTCATCTCTCATCATCCTCCAAATCTCACTCCGGGGCCAAGATTCGCTGAAGTTATAGATAAACAGATCGATTTTATGGTCTCTGCAGGTATCCCTCATGAAGTAGCCAAAGAAGCAATAGTGCCAATAAAAGAGGAATATACGTTTAATCCATTAAGAACCCACGATCAAATAACGGCTTTGGCCAGCAAATTAAATATGCCTCTGATGAATATTCACCAGCCGTGTGATGAGCTGGGGAGGCGAATACTCCAATCAATTGTCGATGAGCTAGATGAGAATAAACCGGTTAGTGAATTGATGGAGAGCTTTAATGAAATCGATGAAGTTAAAGAGAGCGGAGTTCCTGTTGAGTTGGTATGCGGCGATTCACGAAGCAAGATAGGGAAGGCGATAGTTGTCCACGGGGCCGGAACTAACGGAGGCTATCCGGTAGCCAATGCCCTATTCACCTATGGGGTACACACTGTCGTCTATATCCATCTTCTGCGACATCAAAGGACTGATCGTGAGCGATTGGTTAGCGAGAACAAGGGTAATCTCATAGCTACCGGCCACTATCCTTCTGATACAATTGGTATTAACCTTTTTATTAAGGAATTAGAAAAGCTGGGATTAGAAGTTATTCGCTGCAATGGACTATAAGCTTACTTAGCTTCTGAGCACAACCACTCTCTTTACTTGACCGGGTCAGGTGAAACGCTGGAGGGGCGGAGATGGGTACAAGGCTGGGCTACATCAGCGCTGCTTGAAGCTGAGAAGAGGTTCCGTAGAATCGATGGATATCGGAGCTCTCCACATGGGTGCTCTTAATCTGTCACAAGTGGAAGCAAAGGAGGTTGTAGCTTAAAGTAGGCTATACTGGGGATGCCTCGAATTTCAAATACTATGGGCCATCTTACGGGAAAAGTATTGCTTGGTCCTCCTGATGTCGATCTTATATGTAGCAAGTGCTCCTCGTACTATCCTACCTGATATTATCCAACCAATCGCTTGCCCTATAGACAAGTAGACAGACAGAGTTTTCTCACGGTCTGACATCCCCTTGGACCAGGATTAAGGATCCCGGGAGCCCATACACTTCAATTTCGTAACCTAATACACCACGTAGATTACGTAACTTATGTTACCTACATCGGTAAGCCGATAGACTTCAGGCGATACTTTCTGGCCCAAAAATAGTGGTAAAATCCCTTTTGTAATCTTATATTCCTGGCTCTTTTGACATTTCCGTTTTATAATAATGTCGAGTGCCGCTAAGGAGGTGAAAAGATGGAAATAAGGGTACCTTTGTGACATTTTCGTTTTATAATGGTATCGGGAAGGCCTACGTGTGGCTCGTACCATAGGCTGAAACGCTTAAAATACAGAGATTGCCAGAAACGGGGGTGAATGAAGGTGAAGTTGGAGGACATCTTAAGAGAGAAGAAGCCTGCTATCTTGAAGAGATGGTTGGATGCGATTATGGAGACATATCCTCCCGAAACTGCAGGCCTCTTAAAAGGGAAAAAGAACAGGTTTACAGACCCGGTAGGATATACTATCCATGATGGGATGGATGGTGTTATTGATGGGCTCATCAGGGAGGCGCCTTTTGAAGAGATCTCTCCTTTTCTGGACAGTATCATCAAGATCAGAGCGGTGCAGAATTTTTCTGCTTCTCAAGCCGTAGCCTTTATCTTCGATCTGAAATGGATAATCGGTGAAGAACTTCGGAATATGAGCCATGCGCGTGGTGTTATAGACGCTGCGACCTTGTCTGCGTTCGAGTCAAAATTAGATAACCTTGCACTTATCTCCTTTGATATCTACATGGAATCCCGTGAGAAGATCTATGAACTAAAGGCAAGCGAGACGAAAAACATGGTCTACAGGCTGGTTCAGAGGCAAAATCAGTTGTATGAGACACAAGGACAAGGCTTATATCTTGAAATACCAAATCTAAGTTAAAGAAAAGAGGTGGATAGAATGGGAGCTTTATTTTCCTTTGCTGTGGTTATATTGCTAATACTGCTTGCTCTTATTGGAGTTGCGGTCGGCATGCAGTCTGTCTTCGGAATTCTTATACCCTATATTGCAGCTCTGACATTCATTGTTGGAGTTGTTTATCGCATAGTAAAATGGGGAAAGTCGCCTGTCCCTTTCGCTATTCCCACAACCGGTGGGCAGCAAAAATCCCTCCCGTGGATAAACCATGCTAAGCTCGACAACCCCTCCAGCACAGCAGGTGTAATTGGTAGGATGGCGCTTGAGGTGCTTCTATTCCGTTCGCTTTTCAGAAACACTAAAAGCGAATTGAGAGGTGGGAGGCTTGCCTATGGTTCCAACAAGTGGCTGTGGTTGGCAGGATTGGCATTTCACTGGTCATTCTTGATTGTTCTGCTCCGACATGTGCGGTTTTTTGCAGCCCCTGCTCCTGCGCTTGTAGGTGCATTAGAGAGCCTAGATGGTTTCCTGCAAATCGGCGCTCCAAGGCTGTATCTAACAGGCGTAATATTGCTGCTGGCTGTGACCTATCTGCTGCTCAGAAGGTTTTTTATAATGCAGGTGCGCTATATCTCCCTTGCACCGGATTATTTTCCGCTCTTTTTGATCATTGCAATCGCCTCCACAGGTATCCTTATGAGGTACTTCTTCAAGGTGGATATCGTGACGGTGAAGGAGCTGACAATGGGGTTAGCCGCCCTTAGCCCTGTCGTTCCGGCAGGAGTTGGTTCTATATTCTATGTTCACTTATTCCTGGTCAGCAGCCTGTTCATCTATTTCCCGTTCAGCAAACTGGTACATATGGGCGGCGTGTTTCTCAGTCCTACAAGGAACTTGGCGAACGATACCCGTGCGGTAAGGCACATCAACCCATGGAATTATCCTGTCAAGGTCCACACGTATGACGAATACGAAGAGGAATTCGAAGAGAAAATGATAAATGCTGGGATACCGCTCGATGGTTCCTCAATAATAGCAGAGTATGAGAAAGAATTAGAAGACGACGTGACAGACGCTGAGACGCCAGTGGGAAAGGAGTGAGAACATGGCAAAGACTAAGAAACCAGAGGAATTGGCAAAGGTAGATTACAGACGTCCTTATACGAACTGGATGAATACCCCTGTTGAATTCAAAGAGGGGATGTTTTGCAACGCGACGCGGCCCAGTTATCTTGAGACCGTTGATTTCCCGAATATCCACCAGTGGAGTTCTAAGGAAGAGGATTGGAACCTGCCCGAAAACTGGAAAGAGATAATCCTGGATGGTATGAAAGAACGGCTTGAGAAGTATCGTTCCTTTCGCCTATTTATGGATATCTGTGTGCGATGCGGTGCATGTGCTGATAAGTGCCAGTTCTACCTCGGCACGGGTGATCCCAAGAATATGCCCGTTCTCAGGGCAGAGCTTATGAGATCGGTGTATAAAAGATATTTCACGGCCTCCGGGAAAAGGCTAGGCAAACTCGCGGGTGGCCGAGAGCTTACAGTAGATGTGCTTAAAGAGTGGTGGTATTACCTTTACCAGTGCTCGGAATGCCGTCGCTGCTCAGTATTTTGCCCATACGGCATCGATCAGGCCGAGATCACAATGATCGGCAGGGAGTTATTGAACCTCATTGGTCTCAACACAGACTGGATCGCAGGCCCTGTGGCAAACAGCTATATGAAGGGAAACCACCTTGGGCTCGAGCCACACACAATTGTAAGCAATTTTGAATTTATGGTAGACGACATAGAGGAGATAACGGGCATCAAAGTTGAGCCGAGCTTTAACAGAAAAGGCGCCGAAATCCTCTTTGTTGCACCTTCCGGCGACTTTTTCGGCGACCCCGGTACATTTACGTGCATGGGATATATGATGCTTTTCCACGAACTTGGCCTCGACTACACAATGAGCACGTTTGCATCTGAGGGTGGAAACTTTGGTTCTTTCACCTCAATGGATATGGGTAAGAGGCTCAACTATAAGATATACGCTGAGGCCAAGAGATTGGGCGTAAAATGGATACTCGGCGGTGAATGCGGCCACATGTGGAGAGTCGTGAATCAGTACATGGACACGTGGAATGGGCCCGCTGATTTTCTTGAGGTTCCGGTCTCACCTATTACAGGCACCAGATTTGAAAATGCCAGTTCCACAAAAATGGTTCACATCGCTGAATTTACCGCCGATCTCATCAGGCATGGTAAGTTAAAGCTTGATCCGTCCCGTAATGACCACCTGAAAGTGACCTTCCACGACTCATGTAACACCGCACGGGGCATGGGGATTCTTGATGAACCGAGATACGTTCTCAAGAATGTAGTTAACCATTTTTATGAGATGCCCGAAGAAACCATCAGAGAAAAGACCTTCTGCTGCGGCAGCGGTTCCGGCCTGAATGCCGGAGAAAATATGGAGTTGAGGTTGAGGGGCGGATTCCCAAGAGCGAATGCGGTTAAGTATGTTCACGATCACCACGGCGTGAATATGCTGGCGAACATATGCGCCATTGATAGGGCGGCCCTTCCACCGCTGATGAATTATTGGGTTCCTGGCGTGGATGTGGCGGGTCTTCATGAGCTTGTAGCGAACGCGCTGGTAATGACGGGGGAAAAGGAAAGGACGCAAGATTTGCGGCTTGAGGACCTTCCTGAAAAGGAGAGTGCTGAGAATGTATAACGGTGGCAAAATCATTTTCGGCATCTTTGTATTCGTGGCTCTTGCGGCATATCCGGTTTATAACAACATCGGAAAGGCCACTGTAGAGCCCGAACCAAAGATCGATACACCTGCAATACAGAAACTGTCGGAGAAGAAGTGCGTCGAGTCGAAGGAATTCATGAAAGCCGAGCATATGGTACTGCTAAATAAGTGGCGAGATTTAGCGGTGCGAGATGGCCAAAGAGTCTATGTGGCCAGTGATGGCCAGAGGTATACTATAAGCCTGCAGAATACATGCATGAATTGCCATTCAAATAAGAAGGAATTTTGCGATAAATGCCACGACTATGCGGGTGTAAAGCCTTACTGCTGGGATTGTCATGTGGCGCCAAAGGAGGGAGATCATGGGGATCGATAGAAGAGACTTCCTAAAAATGATGGGTGCCTCCGCCGCCGCTGCGCTGGGTGGACTAGTGGTAGTGGAAGATATTATGAAAGATATCGCGCTGGCGTCAAAGTCCTCGTCAAAGCCGGGCGCTCATAGCACAAGCAGGTTGGCTATGGTTATTGACGTGCAGAAGTTCAAGACGGAGGCGGACTATGAAAGGGTTATAAACGCATGTCATAGTATCCACAACGTTCCTGATATTGGTAACCCGAAAAACGAGGTTAAGTGGATATGGACCGACACCTTCGAGCACACCTTCCCTGAACAACAGGAAGAGGCGCATATGCAAGAGTCTCTGAAAGAGCTGCCCTTTGTCCTGCTGTGTAATCATTGCGAAAACCCTCCGTGTGTAAGGGTTTGCCCAACAAAGGCCACTTTTAAGAGGGAAGACGGTATCGTAATGCAGGATATGCACCGCTGTATCGGATGCAGATTCTGCATGGCGGCGTGCCCCTACGGCTCAAGGAGCTTTAACTGGAAAGATCCAAGGCCATATATTAAAAACGAGAACCCCGATTATCCGACGAGGATGAGAGGAGTTGTCGAGAAGTGCACATTCTGTGTGGAAAGGCTCGCAGAGGGTCTGGAGCCCGCCTGTGTGGAGGCTTCCAAGGGCGCCATGATATTCGGCGACATAACAGACCCAAACTCAGAGGTCAGAAAGGTTCTCAACGAAGCCTATACTATCAGAAGAAAGCCCGAGCTTGGGACAGGTCCAAACATCTATTACGTGATAGGGGGGACTAACAATGCTTGAGAAGGCGCTAAACGGAAGTCGAAACTACTGGATATGGGTGTTGTCTTTGCTTGCCGTTATAGGCGTGGCTTTTATTTTCTACCTCCAGCAGTTTAATACCGGTCTGGGGATAACGGGCATGAGCAGAGACGTCTCGTGGGGTCTTTACGTCGGCCAGCTCACCTTCCTCGTGGGCGTGGCAGCCTCCGCCGTTATGCTTGTCATACCGTTCTATCTGCATAACTATAAGAAGTTCGGTAAGCTGCTTATCCTTGGAGAGTTTTTGGCTGTAGCCGCTGTTACCATGTGTCTGTTATTTCTCTTTGTGGATCTAGGTCAGCCTATGAGAGCTATGAATATATTCCTGCACCCAACCCCCAATTCTATTATATTCTATGATGCCATTGTCTTGGGTGGCTATCTGCTGCTCAACATTACAATTGGTTGGACCGCCATGGGTGCCGAGCGAAAGGGATTCCCGCCGCCGAAGTGGGTCAAGCCGCTCATTTATCTGTCGATACCGTGGGCGTTCAGCATTCACACTGTGACGGCCTTCCTGTATGCAGGTTTGCCCGGAAGGCATTACTGGCTTACCGCTATCCTGGCGCCGCGCTTCCTCGCTTCTGCGTTTGCCGGAGGACCTGCTTTGCTGATAATCCTGGCCCTGATAGTAAGAAAGCTGACCAAATTCGATCCCGGTAAAGACGCTATCATGGCAGTCGGCAAGATTGTGGCCTACGCGATGGTAGCAAACGTGTTCTTCCTGCTACTCGAAGTGTTTACCGCCTTCTACAGCAACATACCGGGGCATATGCATGCCTTCGACTACCTCTTTGCCGGCCTGGAAGGATACGGAAAGCTTGTCCCCTTGATGTGGACCAGCGTCATCCTGGCAGTGGTATCCCTGGTGCTCTTGATCAACCCACGTACACGCGGGTCACAGAACACCTTAGTAGCGGCCTCCGTGGCACTATTCGTATCGTTGTGGATAGATAAGGGATTCGGCTTGACCGTTGGTGGATTTGTGCCCAATCCCTTCGGCACAATAACGGAATACTGGCCCACAATACCCGAGTCGTTCATTACCCTTGGGGTCTGGGCGATCGGGGCTCTGATACTTACCATTCTCTACAAGGTGGTTATCGGAGTCAGGGAGGAAAACGCAGGCGTAGAAATACCACATTAATCACGACCTGGAATAGATAGAGCAGAGAGCTCTTATCGATAACTTTAAGGGTTGATAGACTGCAGACCCATCTGGTTCCGTACGGAACCAGATGGGTATATTGATATCTGGGACCCCCTTTATCTATGTGAAGAAACCGCTTTGTAGAGCGGTTTTACTGTTACCAGGGTATTGTTATGGGCTGGTAAACATCGCTTATTTAATGAGAGTGACTAGGTAAGTTATCGTGCTCGTGCTCTTCCACCCGGTGAAACTCCTCACCGGAAGCGCTAATTGGGTCGACGTGAACCATGGCATGTGAGAGGTAGCTTAGGTGATGCAAGAGCTGGTGCTGTGCTTCAATAGCGATAGCATGTCCCTCTTCAATTGAGAGGTTTCGATCTACGGCGATATTTACCTCAGCCCGAAGACGGTGTCCAAGCCATCTAACGCGCACTTCGGTAACATCTTTGGCTCCTGGCACATGGCTTATGGCATGATTTATCTCATCTACTACTTCAGGGTCAACTCCATCAAGTAACCGTGAAAACATCGCTTTGGCGGAATCCCAAACAATTCTGCCGATGGCAATAGTGATTAATAACCCAATAATGGGATCAGCCAGCGGGTAGCCAAGAAGCACTCCAATTGCACCAAAAAGCACAGCTAAACTTGTCAAACCATCGACCCGTGCATGGTACCCGTCGGCGATTAACGCAGCGCTGCCGATTTCTTTTCCAGTCTTGATGCGAAAGATCGCAACCGCCTCATTCCCGATAAATCCAACAAGGGAGGCGGCAATGATGGCCCACACATGGCTTACTATTTGTGGGTGAAGGAGCCTATTAATTGATTCATAGCCAGCAACTACGGCACTTACTAAGATTATGAAGACGATGGTAACTCCTGCCAAATCCTCAACCCGTCCATAGCCGTAGGTATATCGCTTTGTCGGTCTTAATCTCTCAAGTGTAAAAGCGATCCACAAAGGAATAGCCGTAGCAGCATCGCCAAAGTTATGGATAGTATCCGCTAGAAGTGCAACGCTGCCGGATAGTAACACAACAATGATTTGGAATGCGGCGGTTATAAATAAACCTACAAACGACCATTTTATCGCCCAAATACCTCGTTCGGTTGTGTAGATGGTTGGGTCAATTGCGCCGTGAGTATGCCCGTGGGTGCCATGGTCGTGATCGTGTTTATGGGGATGTTCATCGTGTGAATGTTTCTTACTCGACATTAACTACCTCGAAGTTATGAAATCATTAATCTATTTTACTGCATAATTTACTATAATCCATGGCTATTTAGCGCAGAAGAACAGGCCTCTTCCGTACAGGCATGAAAAACGCCGTCCTGCGGGCCGTGGATATCGTCAACAACAGCCATGACCTGAACCTGCTGTTAGCCAACTCGGAAGGCCTAAGCAGCTTGTCAGAAGCGTCAACGACATGTACGGGGAGCATTACGGGATGGATATGGACGGAAGCTCGCGCGCGCTTTTACGGGCATGCTGGTGCTGGCCGATAGGATAAATAGGGCTGCACAGCAATAATCGGGTCGCTTTGTCCTAGGCTACCTTAGCTTCCGGGATAACGCCAAGCTGCACCATCATTCCATACGTATCGGCGACCTCCCAGTTCTCAACAAACTTGCCGTCTACTATCCGAAGAAAAACCATGCTCTCAATCGATACTTGTTTCCCAGTGGGTGCTATACCTTGAAAACTGCCTGTTTGTGTACCAGTCATGGTTCCTCGTGCTGCGACCATATCGCCCTCGGCAACTACGTCTACTACGTTGAGCTTTAAATCGGGGAGGGCGCTCAGCTCCGCTTGCATACTTTGCTTCGCGCCCTCTAAATCCAGTGTGCCCCCTAGCGAGGCGGAGTGGTTAACGAAGTCTGGGGAGAAGTATCCCCAATAGGTATCTAAATCACCTCTGTTGAATGCATCCATGGCATCATAATAGAGCTTCTTGTTTTCCTCGGTAGACATGTATATCCCTCCAACAGAGTCTTTGAGTTACGCTTTTATGTTCCCGCGAGATGAGATGTCTACCACGATGCTTTTGAAAAGTCTTGCCCTCTTTGTGGCTCTTGTGTATGACGCACAATTTATGTTTTGCTCGATCAAGGTACGGGTATAAAACAAAACGGTTGACAAATGCAACTAAGTTGCATTAATATGCGCCTATGAATAGAGACTGTTTTGATGAGCTAATTGAAGAATTAAGAGGTAAAGGCTTTCGCATTACAAAGCTCAGAAAAGCCATTATCGAGGAGCTCGATTTGGCAAGAAAACCACTCTCAGCAGTCGAGATCGCCGATCTTCTAAAGGATCGTAGGCTTGAGCCGCATAAGACTTCGATATACCGAGAGCTCGGTTTTATGCTTGAACAGGGCATCATCAACAAGCTAACGTTTGGTGAGAAACAGGACCGGTTCGAGATAGCAGCGATGGACCACCACCACCATGCTGTCTGTCAAAACTGCGGTCAGGTTGAAGATATCGAGTGTACGAAGGATATCAGAAAAATTGAAGACGCGCTTAGCGCAAAAGATTTTAAGGTCGATTACCATCTCATTGAGTTTTTTGGTCTTTGTAAAAATTGCAGGAAGGGATAGGTAAGGTGAATCGGCGATTTGTCATTGGATTAATCATATTAATAGCTGCTGTTATCGGTATTAGTTCTATCTCTGCAAGCAGGCAAGGAGCAGAGCAAAAGAAAATAGGTGTTGTGGCGAGTTTTTATCCGTTCGCCGAGTTTGCGCGCCAGGTAGGTGGCGATAAGGTGACGGTTACCAACATAACCCCGGTTGGGGCCGAGCCACACGATTTTGAGCCCTCGCCTCAGGATATAGTTACGATGAAAAAAGCAAAGGTGTTTATCTACTCAGGCGTCGGGCTTGAGCCCTGGGCCGACAAGGTTGTGCCGGACCTCACGGGGGTTACGATTATCAATGCGAGCGAAGGAATCCCTCTCCTAACAGCCACTCCGGAAGAAGGGGAGACGAACGCGCATACGGTCGATCCGCATTTTTACCTTGATCCTGTATTAGATCAAAAGGTCGTTAGAACCATAGCCAACAAATTAACGGAAGTCGATCCTGCAAATAAGGCATTTTATGATAAGAATGCAGATGCGTATATCGAGAAGCTTGCAAAATTAGACAGGGGATATAGAACTGGCCTCACCAGCTGCAATAGCCGGGATATCGTTACTTCACATGCGGCCTTTGCCTACCTTGCCAAACGCTATCATCTTACGCAGATTGCAATCGCTGGGCTTTCTGAAGAGGAGCCTTCACCGGCGCGTCTTGCCGAGATTGCACGGTTTGTAAAGGAGCATCACATTAAGTACATCTTCTTTGAAAAGCTGGTGAGCCCTCGACTTTCAGAAACTATCGCCAGGGAAACTGGGGCAAAAACGCTTGTCCTGAATCCAATCGAAGGCTTAACGCCCGATGATCAGAGAGCTGGCAAGAACTTTATCAGCCTGATGCAGGATAATCTAAAGAATTTACGGATTGCACTTGAATGTAGATAGGAAGCATGAAAATGGCGGAGCCAATTATTGAACTTGACGGTATATCATTTAGCTACAACGGCGAGCTCGCTTTAAACAACATAAGTTTTGCGGTTGAGGCGGGTAACTACGATGGCATCATCGGGCCCAACGGTAGTGGCAAGACAACGCTTCTTAAAATCATACTCGGACTTCTCACGCCGCAATCAGGGCAAGTAAGGCTCTTCGGCAAGGATATTCACGAGTTTCGCGATTGGTCAAGAATCGGCTATCTGCCACAGAAGGTAACGCAAGCCGATGTCAGATTCCCCATCACCGTTAACGAGGTGGTGGCTCAGGGGCGGATTGCCAAGGCAGGGTTATTTAAAAGGCTAGGGGCATCCGATGTAGCGCCCATCCAGAGGGCGATGGAGCTTGCCGATGTTATGCATTTGAAAGATCGGCTTATAGCTGATCTATCGGGAGGAGAGCGCCAGCGTGTATTTATTGCAAGAGCCCTTGCAAGCGAGCCAGATGTACTTCTTCTGGACGAGCCGGTCACTGGAGTTGATATAGCCTCACAGGGTAAGTTTTACCGTTTTCTAAGAAAGCTTAATACAGAGCATGGCTTGACGATCCTCTTTGTCTCTCACGATATAGAGGTTTTAGGGCACGAGGCAACGAGGCTTATCTGCATCAATAGGCGACTGGTTTGCGATGGGCCTGCAAGTTTTGTTTTTAGAGAAAACCAGAACCTGCTTCAAGAACTCTACGGTGAAAGCGTTAGAGTAATTTTTAGAAACGTGGAAGGCTAATCATGCTTGCGATTTTCCAATATGATTTCATGATAAGGGCTTTCATCGTCGGCATCATCGTCGGCGTTATAGCTCCCATTATCGGCCTGTTTTTGATCGTGAGGCGCTACTCCCTCTTTGCCGACACGCTCTCACACGTTTCGCTTCTTGGCATTGCCATAGGGCTCCTTGCCAATACACAGCCGGTTATTACGGCGGTTGTTTTTGCGGTACTTGGCGCTATAGGGATCGATAAGGTCCAGGAGAGGACCAAGATTTTTGGTGAGTCGGTCTTAGCGTTATTCCTGTCGGGGAGCCTTGCCGTTGCGACGGTTCTCATAAGCATCTCAGGAGGATTTAACGTTAATCTTTTAAACTTCCTTTTCGGTAGCATTACGACTGTTGAGCCAACTGACCTTTACTTCATTATGGCGCTCGGAGCCACGGTACTTATCACGGTCTTTCTTTTATATAAAGAATTATTCTTTATCTCCTACGATGAAGAGGCGGCACGAATAAGCGGGCTTCCCGTCGATGTACTTGGGACCATCTTAATTGTCCTTGCTGCCGTTACTGTTTCTCTTTCGATCCGCATTGTGGGCGTTCTACTAATCGGGGCGCTCATGGTGGTTCCCGGGATTACGGCGATGCAATTTAGACAAAGCTTTAAGACGACAATGATCTATGCGGTCGGTCTATCGCTCCTCTCGGTAATCTTGGGCCTTTTTCTCTCATTTTATGTTGGTATCGCAAGCGGGGGAAGTATAGTGGTTATCGCGCTGATTCTCTTCTTGCTCAGCATCATATCAAGATAATTGTTAGGTTTAACTTCCGAAGGGTATGCCAGCTTGGTTTTAATTCCTTCCCACCCTAACGTATCAGCATAGAGCCAGGAACAGCCCACTGGTTCCAGGACAGCTTGGCCAAGGTGTGGGTAAAATCTTTGCTTCTAACTCTCGGCTGTGTAGATCCGCCTTACTCTTCTTTGGCCAATAAGTATTGCCTTTCTAGGATCTAAGGGTGCCCAGAGAGCAGACTCCTTGTGAGGATCGATGCCTACCGTGCACATTTTGTTGCTCCTCCTTCAGTGATTTCTTAGAGGGTTATACATTTTTGTAGAATCGAATTAGGGAGCAAAATGGGTTCAAAAAACCGCTTTGTAGAGTGGTTTTCTTGTTTCTGCCTGTTGTTATGGAGGTGTGGTTATGGGTTGAAAGGGCCATAGCGTTCCCCATCAGAAAGAATCCAAGGAATCTGAGCTACGTCTGCTCAGCTAAGACAGTAAATTCATAAAAGCTCCTCTTTTAAGTAATTTCTCAGGTTATTTTGCAATAATGGGTTTATCTCCTCAAGAACTATTTTTGTGTATGGGGTTGATTATATTTCGGGTTGCCTAGCGGCCATAAAGGATGAAAGAGGTCAACAAAAAAGCATGCGTGGGTGGTGGTTTTGGAATCGGGGGCTTCTCTACAGCAATCTCGATGCTTATTCTTTGGGGCCTCATTATATTTGGAACCGTATATATGATCATAGGAGGATAATGGCAAATTGCACAGGCTTAAGCTAGCACGATATCGGAGAGGGATTCAAGCATTATTCTTTGTAATTTTTGTCGTACTGCTTTTAGTCGCATCAAAACAAGTGGCGCTGCCGTTCCCGTCCCAATTGTTTCTCGAACTTGATCCGTTAATTGCGCTGGTCACAATCATAGCTGGCCATCCGCTGACTTCCGCCCTTCTGTATTCCCTGATAACGGTGGTTGTGACGCTCCTATTAGGCAGGGTTTTTTGCGGTTATGCGTGCCCGCTAGGCACACTCATCGATCTGTTTTCACCGTTATCTAAGCTTTTACGTGTCAATCAGAGGATTTTTGAGAGGCTTAAAGTCCTGCCACTAGTGATCTTGACAATGCTCCTGACGTTAAGCGCTTTTAAAGCCGGGCTAGCACTGGTATTAGATCCGATATCACTAGTTACGAGGGCAACCACAGCTATCATAATATTTGTTAAGGCATTGCCGGGTTTCTACAGTTCCTACTCATCTGCGTCATCAGTTGGTTTAGAGAACCCCGGATTTGGCCAAGCATTCGGTTTCGAGTACCCGAGGCTTCTTGATTCGAGCGGTTGGATAGTCTTATTCTTCGTATTTGTCATCGGCTTAAACCTGCTCGGTAAACGGTTTTGGTGCCGCTATTTATGCCCGCTCGGCGGTTTACTTGGGCTCATCGGCCGGGTTCCGCTCTACAGAAGAAAAGCTGATGCTGTCGCCTGCACAAGTTGCCTCAAGTGCTCGAAGGTGTGTGATATGGACGCGGTAACGGGCAAGGGGCTCTCGACAGATGCGGCAAACTGCCTCCTCTGCTTAAAATGTAGGGATAACTGCCCCCAAAATGCGATATCTTCTGGGCTAAAACCCGAACTAACGAGCGAGATTCCATCGCGGAGAACGGCTATCGCGGTAATTGGCGGTAGCATCGCCGCCACGGCGCTCGTTCCTTTTAAAAGCCTTGCAACAACACAAAACCCTACGCTTATCAGACCACCTGGCGTGTCAAGCGAAGAGCTATTTTTAGGCAAGTGTATGCGCTGTGGCGAGTGCCTCGCTGCATGCCCAACCAAAGTTCTCCAGCCTGCGCTTCTGCAGTATGGAATCGATGCACTCTGGACGCCACATATGGATTTCTCTGCCGGTGTCTGCGATTACTCATGCAATGCTTGCGGACAGGTATGTCCAACAGGTGCGATTGCGCACCTTACGCTGGAGGAAAAACAGACATTTGCTGTTGGTAGCGCCGAGATCGATCAAAATACGTGCTTTCGCTGTGGTATCTGCTACCGAGTATGCCCTGTGCCGGGAAGTGCAATAAGCGTAACCAGATCGCCAGAAGCGTTTGATATGTTTGGCAGGATAGGAGGAGTGTTGCTAAACGTCGATAGCGACAAATGTATTGGGTGCGGCCTGTGTGAGGCTGCCTGCCCAGTGCGAGAGAATAAGCCGATAAAAGTGGTTCGCTCTACCGTAAGCTCAAGCGCGAGTTGGGAATAGCTATCCCTCGCTCGAATATCCCTTCATATAACCGGGCGATACCACAGAGGATAGCATTTAGCGAGCGCCAGCAATATATATAACTCTGCTGCCTTATCTAATGCTAAGCATAAATCCCCTGGAAAGCCTCGAAAGATGAACGACCTGGGAAGCCAGCATTTCAAGCCAGCTTGGAGCGGAGCAAGATTTCACGTGTGCCAATCGAATAATAGGGACAGGAAACCTGGAGGCCACGCTTTTTAAGCGAATTCTCAGCTTTATTGGCAATAATAGCCGTATCTTAAGAATTATGCTGAGCGAGCCGACTGTTGGGTTCGTTTTTTCACAGGGGTTAGAGCATTCGAGGAACGACACTAATGTTAGCGCCCTTAACTGTTTATTACTGTTAAAGCTTGTAAAAACAAACTGATTTCTCTCAAGCGATTTCTCAAGTTAGTTCATGATAATAACCCTGTAAGTATTGCCTGGGAGAGGAGGCAGAAGGGATGAGCGCAGCCATAAACAGCTCGTATTACAATTTTTATCGAAAGAAGTTACTGCAAGATGCTAGGGTTGGTCAAATAATCCAAAAAAGATTTCTGCCTGATATTCCTGAAAAGATTATGGATCTAGTGGTGGGTTACGCATATATTCCCTTCGATGGCTTCAATTATTTCAGTCACCTCTCAGTTGTTTCTCAGCTTCGAGTCAGTATAATGCTAGTTAATGCGAGTTCTGGTTGTCGAAGACGAACATAAAATAGCAAACTCTATAAAAAGAGGCTTAGAGCAGGAAGCATACGCCGTGGATGTCGTGTATGATGGTGAATCTGGGTTTGGCTTTGCTATAACTGAGGATTACGATGCTATAATCCTGGACCTAATGTTACCAAAAATGGATGGGGTTGAGGTTTGTAAGAAACTGCGGCAATCCCAGATACATACCCCTATCCTTATGCTCACTGCCAAAGGCTTATTGCACGATAAAGTGAACGGATTAAATGCGGGTGCGGATGATTATTTAGTTAAGCCTTTTGCTTTTGCTGAGTTAGTGGCGAGGGTGAGAGCGTTGGCTCGAAGACCGAAAGAGAGCCTTAACCCAGTACTCACCGTTGAAAACTTGAGTCTTAACACCTTTACATATGAGGTTGTGCGGTCAGGAAAGCGTATCGACTTATCCAAAAAGGAATTTGCCCTTCTTGAATATTTGATGCGTAATAAAAGTAGAGTTATTACCAAAGACCAGATTATCAACCATGTATGGGATTACGATGCGGATATATTGCCAAATACGGTTGAGGTTTATATCGGTTACTTAAGAAATAAAATCGATAAGCCTTTTAGAGATAATCCTATTTTAATTCACACTGTACGGGGATTTGGCTATAAAATTGGAAGGGATAATCAGTAGATGTTTCGGTCGGCTCGCCTCAAGCTAACTACCTGGTACCTTTTAAGCATCATGGCCATCAGTATTCTCTTTAGCGTGGCAGTATATCAGGGTTCGATATCTGAAATTAGAAGGGCGGCTGCGCGTGCCGCTTACGAACAAGCTTTCGAATCAGGCCAGAATCCTCACGCCATGGTTCTCGTTCCTGGAGATCCTTTTATGAGGAGATTGCCGGAATCATCAAGCGCCTTCGCCGAACAGCTATTTGAAGAAGCGAAAATGGGGATGGCGTATAAGCTAGTTCGTTTTAATTTAGGTATATTTGTGCTTGCTGGAGCAGCTGGCTATTTCTTAGCTGGACGAACGCTTAGGCCAATTGAGACCATGGTAGATGAGCAGAAGCGGTTTGTTGCCGATGCCTCACACGAGCTTCGTACGCCATTAACCGCCATGAGAACTGAAGTAGAGGTAGCGCTCCGTGATAAAGAATTTGATACAACTTACGCTAAGGAGGTACTTGAGAGCAACTTAGAGGAGATCGGCAAGCTGCAGCAGCTTTCGGATTATCTCTTAACGCTAGGGCGATTCCAAAACGCAAATAAGAACCGCAACTTTACGGAAATCAGCTTAATAGATGTGGTTAACGAAGCGTACCAAGATATCGAGCCGCTTGCTCGGGCGGGGCATATCGAGATACAAAGCGATATTGGTGATGTTGCTCTTGAAGCTGAAAAGGAAAGCTTGGCAAAGCTCCTTATTATATTTCTAGATAACGCTATTAAATACAGCCCTTCGAACGGAAAAATAATTCTGCGTGCACAAGCAATAAAAAATAAAGTTGTTATAACTGTGCAGGATTTTGGCGCCGGAATACGAGCTGGTGACCTACCTTACATTTTCAACAGGTTCTATCGTGCGGACGCCTCTCGAACGAAAGCCAAGGTGGACGGGTACGGGCTTGGCTTATCAATCGCTAAAAGCATTATTGATACACATAACGGAAAAGTAAATGTTGAGAGCACGCCCAATGAAGGAACGACCTTTACTATAATTCTCCCGCGCAAGCAATAAAATTCCGCGAAATCGCAAAGAAGCATCTTCTTTAAGCCATTTCTCAGATTCATTTCAGATAATAGTTCTCGACTAAGAAGTAAACCTGCATAACGATGCGAATGGAGGATGGGCTATTGTGAAGAAACGCTTGTTATTGGTGCTAGTGGTCATTGTAGTAGTGGTAGGTATTGGCGGTTATTTTCTGTTGCGAGGGAATAGTAGCCAACAACCGGTGTTTCAGACGGTACAAGCTTCTATTGGGGACGTAAAGGAGGTCATATCTGGTACTGGCAATGTTGAAATTACGCAGACCTATCCGGTTATGCTACAAAGCCAAGGTGTTATTGACCGCTTACTTGTCAAAACCGGTGATACGGTCAAGCTCGGTCAGCAACTTTTGAGCGTAAATGGTAATCCCCTCTACGCTATAGAGGGCAATAGCCCCCTATATCGCCAGCTTGCCTCTGGTGACAGCGGCGACGATGTGAAGTGGCTCCAGCAATCCCTGAACAAATTGGGGTATTCTACTACCGTTGATAGTGACTACGGTAGTGGAACCATCGAATCACTCAACGACTTTCAGGATGACAAGGGGCTAACTGAGACAACCAAGGTAGGCCCTGATACCTTCCAAACGTTTCCATTGCCGCTGGTGGTTATGGATGTGGCAGTTAAGCAAGGGCAGAGCGCAAGTTCTGGGACAGCTGCGCTTACGCTTGCCAATCCGAGCGCCCTCCAAATTGTCGTTGACGTGAACGAGATCGATATGCCAAAGGTGAAGCTAGGACAGACGGTTGATGTTACCGTTGATGCT
>DASQQM010000297.1:0-4772 GCA_035643475.1 Anaerolineae bacterium
AAAGTGCTATCTGTTCTATCGGCACCAGACGCCGTAACTTTAATACTTGGATTGCGAATATGTAATCAAGAACCTGTTACGAGGGGAGAGATCAAAGAACTGATCAAGCTTAGTTAAAAGAGGAGTAACCGCTCTAAGTACCAGGCACCGATACCGAATACGTAGCCCAGGGCAGCAGGTAAGCCCGCTATCTTCAGATAATTAACGAAGTTAAGCTCTTTCACTATACCCATCGCCACGACCCCCGCCGCAGAGCCGATTACGAGCATCGATCCACCCGTGCCCACTGTAAGTGCAATAAGCACCCAGATGGACGAATCGGTCGTTCTCACTATATCCATAGCAGCTGCAGTTAAGGGAACGTTATCGACGATTGCCGAGAATGCACCCATGACGGCACTACCGGCAACAAACCGCGATAAACCCGGGCCATCCCCAAATAGAATATTCGATAGTTCTTCCAGGATTCCCAGGTGGTTTAGCGCAGCTACAGCTAGCAATATCCCAACGAAAAATTTCAGGCTGGAGATATCGGTTCTCTGTAGCAGGCGCTCGATCGAAGCCGTGAAATGTGATTGGTGGTCTGGTAGCTGCTTCTTAAGCAGATCCACTAGAAACCATGTTAGCCCCAGCCCCGTGAGAAGACCCATATAGGGCCTAAGACCAAAGCTGTGGAACACAAATGGCAAAGTAAACGAACCAAACACAAATCCAATTACCAGCTTCTCCGACCAGAGAAGCGTAGGATTAGCGATACCAGAAAAACGCTCTTCACCGCTATTGGCCCTTATGATCATGAGCGATGCCGCCACTATGTAGGTTACCAGAGAGGGTACAAATCCGTATAATATGACCTCGCTACTTGCAAACTTCCCCTGTAGCCAGAGCATGGTTGTAGTGACGTCGCCGATAGGAGAGAAAGCGCCGCCCGCGTTGGCGGAGACAACAACCACCGCAGCGGCGATGATAAGGTTTTTACCCTTAAAGAAAAGGCGTGATAGCTGACTAAGCACAATCGTCGTGGTTAGGTTGTCGATCACCGCGGAGAGAACAAATGCAAAACCTGAGATTATCCAGAGCTGCTGGACAACACTAAGACTCTTGGATGCAATCCAAGAGCGCACTATATCGAAGAATTTATAGTGCACCAGTATTTCGACCAGGGTCATGGCTGAAAGTAAAAATACCAGTATCTCAAATATCTCGGCGCCCGCTTCGCTGAGGTGGATAGGCACGTTTGCTCGATCGTTGGCAGCGATTAAGACCCATAAAATACCCGCAAAGAGCATCGCAATGGCGCTTTTGCTCACCTGAAGCTTGTGCTCAGCGGAGATCAGTACATATCCGACTATAAAGATGGATGCTGCAAGAAGAACCATCACGAGCCCTCTCTTAATCTAACTAAGGTATGGGTACCATGAGTGTAAGATACTAGCAAATGTGCTGGCAAACAACGCATGATCAACATACGAGCGTAGATCAGTTAACTTTTATAGTATAGTCTTAAACCCCAAACAACGTACCAGTGGAAATAAGTTATTGTCAAGCCTGAAGCGATACAAATCAGTATACGAATCTTTTTGATTAGCGTTGACCGCTTTGAGGGAAGAAGATACTGGGGTGTTTTAATATGGCAGAAGATAAGGATCACGTACAGCGGGATACAGAGGAGTATCCGGTCACGGAAAAAAAGGCCGGTAGAATGATGCGAAAAGAAGAAGAGTATGCTGAGGCTGAGGAGCGACCGATTTATCCGATCACTGTAGATGAGGAGAAGCCGAAGGTAATGCGAGAGAAAAGGCGGCCGCAGCCTAAAAAGAAGAGCTAACATGGGCTCTCTAACTACGTGCCGCCTAAGCTGCTCCATGCTATCGAGGCAAAAGAAGACCTCGTCTTTTTATTGACGCTTATTCGTGGATAGCCGTGCATCACCAGACGGCATCGGCAGGCATACAAGAATAGCCGCTATTATCCTATTATCGGTTACTTACGCGGTGAACCCGACTATATATCCACTCTACCAGTGACTGCCCTACGCCGGTATCCTGCGCTCTTCGGGAATCTCCAGAAAATCGCTCACCACATCCACATCGGCAAAGTCGCGACTGACAAGGTCGATTTCGGCCCCCGAGCGTACACCAAGGCCGATCTCCATCCCCCGGCAAAGAACCGGCTGGCTCCAGACGCTGACGTCTTGGATGCGGCGCTCCGTGCCCAAGTACTTTAGGATTGCAAGACCAGTAGCATCAGCGGCCGTTATATTTGGCGTTGCCACCATCAGGTTAGCCTCCACAGTATCGCCCCTAAATGGGCCACCGCTCACCATCGCCCGGGTCCCGTCGAGCAACACAAAATCGGCTGGGCGTGCAAGGTTTAGCTCGGCTAGGCGCTTATAAAAAACTTCACGGGGTGAGGTGTGAATGGAGAAGCGGCTGCGGTAATCCGCCACCCCCATCCAGTTCTTCAATGCCATTGAATAGACCGCCTTAAAATGCGTTTTTACGACGCACTGCGATATAACATAGTCCACATCTAAGAGCATCCTCGGCACGCTGAACCTGCGCCAGTTATCGGCCCCCTGCGGGGAGACCTCTACCCACTCTTCCTCCTCAAAACCTACCACATCGGCGCCCGCCTCACGCGCCGATTGATAGATACCGAGGGTACGCATAGACTCAAGCGTCGGCAAGTAACTCGAGTTTGAGGCATCGCCGACTATTATCCGCCCTGGATTATAGCGCTTCACGTAGTCAACGAGAGCTGCCACCGTTTCAGGATTGGATGTCGCGGGAAACGGGTCATCTGAGTTCACGTTAGGTTTAATGAGCACAACCATACCCGGCTCAAGGCCCTTTAATCCACCAACAAGCTCAATGGCCTGTGGTACGGCCGTATCGATGGCTTCTACGTCGACCACGGCCACCTTAGCGCGGTTGTTATCCACTATCACAACCTCCATTTGTGTAAGTTATATATCACGGATTACATATAGTTTGTGCAATTCTTGGGGAAACTAAACGACAGCCGATGACTGTTTGGATCCCTCCGCCCGTTTACCTGCTCACATGCGATACCTTTTCAAACCAGAAGCAGCTCCATGCAATGCGATAAGATCGGTAGAAAGGCATAGGTGAGAGCTCCATTTTGGTGCCGTATAGCAAGTACTTTTGGACTTACGGCTGGTAGCTCTGAAAATTAAGCATGTGCTATTTAAAGAGGGTACGGGATTTAGCGTGAGCTTATGCGGCCTGGCTTATTTGTCTGGCGGCAGCTTCACTTGAATTTCGAAGTGGATATGCCATCAAAGCACCAGCGGCAAAGCCTCCGATATGGGCAAACCATGCAATGCCGGCACCACCGGTATGAGCGGTCGCGATACTATTTAACACCTGCATCACCAACCAGAAACCGAGAAACACAGCTGCAGAAAACCTGATCGGTACGAATATGAAGACATACGTGATCACGCGGAGCCTCGGATGCAGAACGAAGAAGGCACCAAGAATCCCCGATATAGCACCGCTCGCTCCTACCATTGGGACAGAAGAGGTGAGGTTAAAGACCGCGTGCATTAAGCCAGCGGCAATGCCCGATATAAGGTAGAACATGATAAACGTTTTTCGGCCAAAATCTTCTTCAATCCTGCCGCCAAACAGCCAGAAAAATATCATGTTTCCCGCCAGGTGTGTTATATCGTTGTGTATAAACATCGAGCAGAAAAAGGTAAACAGCGCATATCCCGGGTCGCTGAAGATGCTCACCGGCGCAAATCCTAGCACCTTAAAAATCTCTTCCCTATCAGGAGCAGGATCTATGAGGAAGAGATAGACAGCTATATTAAGCGCTATAATAAAAATCGTCATCCAGGGCGTTGTTGTTAAGTGTGCCTCCACGCATGGGATGCCAAGGATCCTGCGGATGAGCGGCACGTTCATTTCATCGAAAAACCTTGTCTCCTGCGATTGAATGATCCCCTGATCTACCGCATAGACACTCTCCCGATCATGATCATCGTTTAGCACCGGCTCCTGCTCAATCGGTTCGGGTAGCTGTGGAGTAGGAGGTATTAAATGATCTGTAAGCTCCTCAAGTTCACCTAAGTCAATCCATATGCCTCCGCAAATCGTGCAGCGGTCAAGAAAAATTGTTGCGTCGGCGTCGTATTCAAACTCGGCCATCGAGGAGCCACAGGACGGGCACGTATATACAGTCGCTTCAGCGATATCAGGCCCGTCTCCCCTGCCCTGGGGTATCTCGCAGGTCGAACCTCGTCTTGCTGACCGACGACCTTGCTTCTTCCGGTACTTTGTGAGCGACACAGCATAATTGGGGTTTACCGGACGGTCCGACTGCGAGTACAGGCGGATATACCATCCGATGTTAGCGGTTGGGCACCACATTCCACCGCACGAAGGGCATACATCGATATCCTGGCCGGAAAGATTTTCTTTAATTAACGCTCTCCCACAATTTGGACAGGCCACATACCCTCCACAGCAGTAATACCATCCACCATAACAACGCTAGCAACTTATATACGTATCGGCGTGATTGCGTAAAGGTTGAGGGTATTCTAAGAGCTAACTTATTGAAGCTAATTTACCTCTAGCCTTGCGCTCTTTTAGCGTGACCTAGTAGGCAGTGGTAGCTGGCAGGGACCTGCCTGCCAGTGGAGAAGTAATCATCATAGAGGCTTATTAAGCGAAAAACTTCCCTGCCAATACCACCCGGCAGTAGGTACCGGTCGGAAAAGCTATGGGTGCCGGTGTTTC
>DASQQM010000298.1:0-5431 GCA_035643475.1 Anaerolineae bacterium
AGTCCCGGCCTATGGGATCTTAAATCCTGGTTTTAACAGTATAAAGACCTCATCGCAGCCCGGTAGGCCAGCCATTTACGTGGCTGGTCGCTGGATCTTGAAGAAAAACCCCGATCGGGAATTCGATGAAGACCTTGGAACGGAACTCACCGATAACTACGAGGGCGGGTTCTCCAAGTCGGTGCCGTTTCCAGTTAACAAAATCGCAATCGATTGGAATAACCCAAAAACTGATAATCCGATTAAGCTAACCCATTCCAGCGTGCCCAGCAAAAAGGTAAGCACGGTGGACGAGCTCTGCCTTGATTGCCATGATGGCGACGGAGGTCTCCATGATGCCGTTTCTCTGGTTTATTCAGAGGACATGGCGTTAAGGGGAGAGACTGGGCTTAACAGCTATACCAAAGTATACGGGCACGATTCACAGACCGGCAGGTGTGATGAAAAGACGGTGTTCGACCCCGAAGATGGTTGCAACAACGGACCAGATTGTCGCAGTTGTCACCGGGGCGGTGGCGATTGCGAACTCTGCCATGTACCTGGTAAGCTTCCTGATATTAAGTGGCCAAGGGAGGCCTATGCGATGGACCCCAAGGTTGCTGAAGAAAAGGATGCACAGGCAGAGCTGGGCCCAAATTACCAGGGGACAACGTTTGAATTAAATAATTTCAAGTTAAAACATACGGTTAACTGGGATCCTGAGTGGAAAAGCTCTGATGTCCGTTGCTCACCGGAATGCGCAAGCTTTGGCCTTTCATGGCCCCACCGGACGCTATCTTGGAAGATGCTGAAGAATGAGCTTTTCGGCATCGGATTTGATGGCCAAGAGATAGGAGTTGGAGAGAGGCGTGCACCAACTGCCAAGCATTTCCCACTCGGACACCAGCCCGCTTATGACCTTGATTCTTCATGCACCGATTGCCATAATCCACTTATATGGCGACCCAGCGCCAAAGAGGCGTTTACGAAAGGATTGCCGTAGACGCGCCTGATAGCTATCCTTAGCGTTCATGGTTGGTGTTCATTTGCTATAAAGTGATCGCTAATCAATTAACTGGTAACACCAGCTGCATATTTGCACACCAAGAAACCCATTACTAACATTTGTTCATTATAGTTAGCTGTAAACCGGTTCATAAACGATCAACCACTGTAAAGTAATAATGACCATAATTTGCGTGTCATCCAATCTTGTCTCTGTTTGCATCTGGTCCATTACGGGAACAAACCTGGGGATTATAGCCTGATCCTGGCAGACCAACAGGTAAGCATGAGTGCGTTATGAGCCCGGCAAATATCAATGCTGGGAATCCATGAGTTACACTTTAATGCGGGGGAATAGCGTGCCTGAATTTGATATTATTTCAATCGGCGAGTGTATGGTCGAGTTATATAGCGACAGACCGCTAGCAGATTCGGAGAAGTTCAACAAGTCATACGGTGGTGATACTATAAGCGTGCTGGTGGCAGCGTCAAGACTTGGCTCGCGGACGGGGTATATAACGAGGGTCGGCGAGGACCCCTTTGCACCTTACCTATTGCAGAGTTGGCTTGATGAAATCATCGATATTTCTCTGGTTAGAATAACTCCGGGTCGCAAGAACGGCATCTACTTCATCTCCGCGTTTGAAGGAGGTGGAAGCGAGCTCAGTTATTACCGGGAGGGGAGTGCTGCCGCAACATTATCAGTTGATGATCTTGAGACCGAGTACCTATCGGCAGCGAAGTACCTCCATATTTCTGGGGTGAGCCAGGCGGTATCTGATAGTTGTCGCAGGACCGTCTATGAAGCATCTCGCCTAGTAAAGGAGAATAAGACCGGTTTAGTATCGTATAGCCCGCACCTAAAATTTGGCCTCTGGTCGGTAGATGAGGCAAAAATCGCTTTTCATGAAGTGTTGCCATATATCGATATACTGTTTATCGAATATCCCTCTGAGTCAAGAGATCTGAACGGTGATACTAGCCCAGAAGCGTTGATCAGAGCTCTGTGGCAGCAGGGGATACGCATAGCCGTTTTAAAACTCGAAGACAGGAGCTGTATTGCTGGTGAAAGGCACTCCGGTGTAATTGGGGAAGTCGAGGCTTTTAGTGCTGGTAAAGTGGTCGATGAAACAGGGGCGAGCGACATCTTTACCGGTGCATTTTTGCATGGGTTAGCGAGGGGCTTCGATATTTTTCAGGCTGCCAGGCTGGGGAATATTATGGCTGGATTGAAGCTCACTGGGCGAGGATCGATAGCCTCTATGCCCTCGCATGATGACGTCTACCGTGTATTTGAGGCTGCATGAACAGACCGCTTTACGATAACAGCTTATTATAAGTAAACTGTTGCTACATAAGTACAAGTGCTGTATAATATTCTAAAATAGGCATATTTGCATATAGCAATAGGGGTAAAATATGCGTACGGTAAGATCACAAATTCTATTTTTCCAAGCCATGTCAGACCCGACACGACAGAAGATATTATCGTTATTGGAAAAAGTGGATAAGATGTGCGTTAACGATATCGTGCGCAAGACCAGAGTATCTCAACCAACCATCTCCAAGCACCTGGCGACCTTGAAAAATGCCGGCCTCGTGGCCGGCAGGAGGGAAGGACAGCAGGTTTTCTATTCGCTTAACGCTCGTAATATGAGAAGCTGTTGCACAAAGTATTTCAGCAAGTTCTCGTGCTGCTCAGATCTCTTCAGTAGCTCAGATAGCACAAAAGGTAAGGTAGATAGTGGCTAAGGTTCCATACGGTAGGAGGTGTATTCATTGAAGAAGTATATGCTGCGTCCCGTTGCGCATTGTTGCGAAGGCCGCTGACGCTTGTCCCGAGCAGGACGCGAAAAAGGCTCTGTCCTGAGCACGACAGAAAAAGGCTCCACCTGTTATAATCATACATATGCTATTGCCAGTAAGTGCCGGTGGGTACCGAGATGGTACCGGTCGGCGCTTTTTGTAAGCATAATTATTCCGTAAAGGAGAAGAGGTAACGTGAAGAAAGGCCTTGTTATTGGAGGCATATTTGTGCTCATCCTAGTAATAGCCGGTGCTACTTTCGGCGGCTATTACAACTCGTTCGTTACCAAAAGCCAGGCGGTAGACAACCAGTGGGCGCAAGTACAGACGCAGTACCAGCGTCGATTCGATCTAATTCCTAACCTGGTAGCGGCAACTAAAGGCACCTTAAAGCAGGAGCAGAAAGTATTTGGAGCAATTGCCGAGGCGCGTACTCGATATGCAGGGGCAGCAACGCCCTCGCAGCGCGTACGGGCGGCAAATCAGCTGGAGTCCGCTCTCTCTCGTCTTTTGGTGGTTATGGAGAACTATCCTCAGCTCCAATCAAATGGTACCGTCCAGCAACTTATGGCACAGCTTGAGGGAACGGAAAACCGCATCTCAGTTGAGCGCCGCCGTTACAATGATTTAGTGCGCGATTACAACATCAGTGTTAAGCGATTCCCCAGCTTTATGTTCGCTAGTATGCTTGGGTTTAACGAAAGGCCGTATTTCAATAGTGAAGCCGGGGCAGAGAGGGCACCGAAGGTGGACTTAGGGAATGATTAGGCATAGAGTTATCCTTGCTCTCCTTGCCATGCTCATCGCTATGGTTGGATCGGGCCTAGCTTTTGCTGCGACCAGGTTTCCAGAGCCGGTCGGTTACGTTAACGATTTTGCCGGCATATTAACACAGCGGACGGTGACTGAGCTTGAGGGTACTCTAAAGACCTACGAAGAGCAATCCGGCAATGAAATAGCAGTGGTTACAGTGCGTGATCTACAGGGAACGACCGTTGAGGATTTTGCCGTTCGTTTGTTTGAGAAGTGGAAGATTGGCAAGAAAGTAGAAGATAACGGGGCCTTGCTCCTTATTACAGCAAAGGAGCGTAAAATACGGATAGAGGTCGGCTACGGCCTTGAACCCGATTTAACCGATGCCGAAGCTTATAATATCATCAACAACACTATCGCCCCTGCTTTTAAGGCCAGCGATTACGATAGAGGTGTAACCGCTGGGGTCGATGCCATGATGAAAGCGATCTCGGGCAGTGTGGGCCCGGGTGCTGAGCCCGCGCTGCCGGACGAGCCTAGGAGTTGGGTAGATGAGCGCAATCTTCCCCAGTTACTTTATCCTATCGCCTTCATGGTGTTCGTAGTGCTCCAGTGGTTTGCGGCTATTATGGCGCGCACCAGGAGCTGGTGGCTAGGGGGCCTGATCGGGGCCCTCATCGGATTGGCGATAGCACTTTTCTCGGTAGTACTCGGGATAATCGCCATAGTTATCCTCACCCCTTTGGGTTTCCTGTTCGATTATGTAATCTCCCGCATTTACGAGGAGTACGGGAAGCATCGTGATGAGGAGCGCGATGTACGCCGCATTCCCTGGTGGGCGGGGGGTCACTGGGGCCCCGGCGGATTTGGTGGTGGCGGTGGCTTTGGGGGTTTTGGTGGGGGTCGCTCTGGTGGCGGCGGCGCCAGCGGGGGCTGGTAAATCCCTGTTTACCATATTGGTGTATCGTATTTGAGATAAGCGTTACCATTTATACCAATCCTTAAGGCAGTATTTTACTGGATACTACCTCAAGAGCATCATGCTCTATATTGCCGACAGCATTAATCCCATCCCTAGCCCTCAATCAAGCACTAGCCCATATACTCATTTTCTGTCATATAGCGATCCCTACCAATAAGGAAAAATAACAAGACTTCGTTTACTTTAAGAATTATTGGATAAAAATAGAGCAGTGGCAGTGTTGAAGGGAGGGATTATGAGCTTAGAGGCCCAAACAGCTCTGCATGGTCTATTCGGGACAATCTTCCTGCTCGCTTTCGCAGGGGCTGCCGAGGTACTCTGGGATTTAACACCTGAGCGCCTCCGAAGGCTAAAGATTGGCGTATCTGTTATGGTGCTTGCGGTGATTATCCATGATATCTGGGGAACATTTATCTACCAGTTTTACCGTGCCTCGATACCGACAAGTCCGAGGATCATCATTCTTGCGAGTAATCGTCCATGGCTTCATACCTTGCTTATGGAATATAAGGAGTTTGTCGGCGGCTTTGTTCCGATACTAACCATAGCGGCGCTCTACGTAATTTTTTATTATAACCGGGATCTTATAGACAAGCGTGCCGTTCGCCTGTCCATCCTTGGCCTTTTAACGGCGGCATTTATTTTTGCCTTTATTGCATTTGCGGCAGGGGCTTTCATTACAAAGTTCGCACCCTTGGGTTAATTGGAGGTGCTCCTTTTGGCTAAAGCTAAGAAGGTATCGAGTGGATTTGAAGATAAGAATGCGGCGTCAGCTGCATTTATCGCTGCTGGTATCGGTATTCTCACGATGGGCTTGTTGCAATTTATCGCTGAGCTAAACGAACCGTTTAACGATTCTCTTGTGCTCAATAAAGCGCTTGGTCCTTACTCCGGTAAATATTTATT
>DASQQM010000299.1:0-4104 GCA_035643475.1 Anaerolineae bacterium
TTGACATGGCCACAGAAGGTGTAAGAACGGGCAATATACGGTTAATCGGTGAGGCGGCAACGTTAAGCGCCGTGTACAATCAGAATATACTGCCTAAGATAGCGCTTACGGATATTATAAATGTGGGCCGGCAAAAGGGCGGCATTGGGGTTAACATTGCGCATAGCGGGACCATCATCGGGATGATGGTAGAAAAGGGCTTTGGAAGAAGGTTCTTTGATAGGATAGCGCATTACGTGCCGCGCCCATGGAAAGCGTACTGCGTAAGTGTAGTAGATGGTGGGGTGCGGCATGAGGAGGTCGAACCTGCTGCGGTCAACTAATAACTCTGAGAGGCTGGGAGAGCACGGCGGGAATGTAAAGCGGCTTGTAGAAAGGCTCGGTATCAATACTGACGATCTATTAGATTTTAGCTCGAACATAAATCCTTATGGGCCACCCGAGGGTGTGATCACAGCGATCACACGGTCGATCGATACGATCCGTGATTATCCTGAGCAACGGGCAGAAAGTTTCGTCATGGCAGTCGCAGAAGCGTTGTGGGTAAAAGAGGAACATGTGGTGGCCGGGAATGGAAGCAGTGAGTTGATCTACCTATTACCCCAGGTTTTTAAGGCAAACAAGGCGCTTCTGGTAGTTCCGAGCTTTACCGAGTACGAGCTATCCCTCAGGAAGTCTGGAGCGGATATTACCTATAGAGGGGCATTATCGGCTGAAGATGCGCTATGGGCAATTAGGGATGTCCCACGGGATATCGGCATCGTCATGCTGGGGACCCCTAACAATCCGTGCGGGTATAGGCTGGATAGAGATAGTTTGCTTGAGATTATTGATATGCACACGAGTTGTCTGTGGGTGATCGATGAGGCATTTATCGATTTTGTAAGCGATAGACATGAAGTATCCCTCACGAGGGATTCGATCAATAGAGATAACTTGATAGTTCTCCGGTCGCTTACAAAAATATATGGCATCGCGGGTCTACGGTTGGGTTATATGGTGGCCTCACCTGGTATTGCAGCGAGGATTAGAGAAGAAAAATATCCTTGGAGCGTAAATGCGATGGCGCTGGCTGCTGGCGTTGAGGTGCTGAAGGATAACAACTTTATCGGATGGAGCGTCCACCTGCTGATAGCCGAGGCACGGAGGCTTTATGAGGAGATATCTAGGATAGATGGGTTGGTCGCCTATGAACCGGCAGCAAATTATATCCTTGTTAAGATTGAACGGGAAATGCCCTCCTCCCGCCTGCAGGAAGAGCTGCTGAGGCGCGGGATGGCAGTAAGAGATTGTAGCTCGTATACCGGTATGGACGATCGCCACTTCAGAGTAGCAGTAAAGCGCCCTGAGGATAATGACCGGCTATTGGATGCACTGAGGGATGTTTTTAATAGGTGAAGACATTTCCAAGAATAGCGATAGCAGGAATATCGAGCGGTGTTGGGAAGACAACAATCGCTCTGGCAATAATGGCGGCTCTAACGAAAAGGGGTTTACGTGTTCAGGGATTTAAGGTAGGCCCTGATTTCATCGATCCGGGATATTATAAAGCGGTCACCAGTCGCGATGGCCGGAATCTCGATATCTGGATGATTGGCAGGGAAGCCACAAAGTCCTGTTTTTCTAATGCTGCAAAAACAGCGGATATCTCCATCATCGAGGGCGTAATGGGATTCTACGATGGCAAAGGTGGGTTAATGGAAGGAAGCACGGCCGATGTCGCGTGGACAATCGGTAGCCCTGCACTAATAACCATCGACTGTTCAAAAATGGGGGGGAGTGCCGGAGCGATTGCCCTCGGCTTCCTAAAATACGATCCCAGGGCTGATATACGGGGATTCCTCTTAAATAAGGTGGGAAGCGATCGTCATGAGGCGATGCTGCGAAGTGCAGTTGAGAGTGCGACTGGGCTTCCAGTTGTAGGATGTATCCGGCGAAGCGCAGAGGTTACGATACCCGAGCGGCACCTGGGCCTGTTAACACAAGCAGAGAACGCCCTCTTAGAGAGCTATATGGATGCGCTGCCAGAGCTGGCGGAGAAATACATAGACATGGATATGCTAATGAGGATAGCGGAGTCAGCTCCGGCACCGGAACCAGAGCCTGGCACCATACGAGGACTTGAAGAAGGAGTAGATGCAAGAAAGGTAAAGATAGGGGTTGCTCTGGATAAGGCGTTCAGTTTTTACTACCGTGACAATTTTGAACTTCTTGAAGCATTCGGGGCCGAACTCGTATTTTTCAGCCCTATTAGAGATAGTCATCTCCCCGAGGGGTTGAGTGGACTCTACATCGGGGGAGGCTATCCGGAAGCCTATGCACGCGAGCTGGCCAAAAACAGAGCGCTGGCGTCTGAGGTGAAGCAGGCGGTAGAAGAAGGGCTCCCCGTCTATGCCGAATGCGGTGGGCTCATGTATCTCTCGCGGCAAATTGAGGATTTTGATGGGAGCGTGCACGAGATGAGTGGGGCATTGCCAATCGCCTGCAAGATGCAGAGACGACCCACCCTTGGGTACCGGGAAGTGCAGGCGAGTGCCAATTCTAATATAGCTAAAAAGGGTGACGTGCTAAGGGGGCATGAGTTTCACTACTCAACGCTGAGTGACATTGACAGCCGATTAGCATATGCATACAGGTTACCAGACGCGTCTGCCGAGGGTTTCATATATAATAATACACTGGCATCCTATATACATATGCACTTTTCGGGCAGACCTGAACTTGCAGAGCGATTCATATCGATATGTAGAGAGAAAAGGTAGAGGTGATTAAATGAGCACTGGCTTTATAGTGCTGGGCCACGGAAGCAGGGTTAGCGAGACTGTTACAATTCTAAAAGATCTGAGGAGTTACTTAAAAGCCAGGCTGCAATCCGAGAATGTGAGGCATGCTGCACTGCAGTTCAATGAGCCAGGCCTACCGGAGGTCATAGAGGATTTTGCAGAGGGCGGGATCACCGATATAGTCGTGCTGCCGGTGTTTTTAATGGACGGGAACCATATCCGCGAGGATATCCCAGAGATTGTAAGGAGGGAGTCGGAGAGGTTTCCCTCGATCAGCATAACAGTTGCTGATCACATAGGTGCTGATGTCAGGATTGCAGATATATTGTTAGACCGCCTCGGCAATACTATTGCAAAAAGTACAAATGGAAACGGCTTGAGGATAACCGAACCGGCGATGATAGAAGAAGAGAGCTTCAATATAATAGAAGCCTCGGTTGATTTGAAAGATTTCGATGACAGCGAAAAAGCGGTAGTGAAGAGGATGATTCATGCAAGTGGTGACCTATCGCTTACCAACACAGTTGTTATGTCTGATGGAGCGGTTGGTATTGGCGTGGATGCGTTGAGGCATGGACGACCGGTTATAACCGATGTGCGAATGGTGGCCACAGGTATAAGTGGTAGATGGGCTTGTATCAATGATAATAGCGTTCTATGTAAGGTGGATGACAGCACAGTCGAGGGTGAGGCAAAGAGGACCGGAAAGACAAGGAGTGCAGTAGCAATACGGTCACTGGCGGAGCATATCGATGGTGCGGTCGTAGCCATAGGAAATGCACCGACAGCTCTTTTTGAACTACTTGATATTACTAAAGAAGGAAACATAAAGCCAGCACTTGTGATCGGAACCCCAGTTGGGTTTGTTGGGGCCGCAGAATCCAAAGAGGCACTCGTCAAGTCAGGACTCGATTATATAACGGTACGCGGCACAAGAGGTGGAAGTGCAATAGCGGCCGCGGCAACAAACGCGATATTGAAGATAGCGTGTAATGAGAATGGTGCGTAGAGCCAGTACTGCCGGTAAGAGGTTGAGACAAGGGTATACGACGGGCACGTGCGCAGCAGCTGCAGCTGCAGCTGCTGTGAAGATGCTCTTTTCCGGTGAGACTATGCGGGACATAGACGTAGAACTTCCCGACGAGAGCATCATAGCATTCAATCTCGTTAAGCAAGAGGTAGATAACGGTGCTGCGAGTTGCGGCATTGTAAAGGATGCTGGCGATGACCCTGATGTTACCGATGGTATGACGATATATGCGAAAGCAACGCCAAGCGAGAATGGCATATCAATAATTACAGGAGAGGGAATAGGCGTTGT
>DASQQM010000300.1:0-2413 GCA_035643475.1 Anaerolineae bacterium
ATCAGCCTAGATGGTACCCAAGGTGAGAATGGCTACCATACCTCAGATGTTACGGTAACCCTTGCTGCAACAGATAACCTCTCCGGTGTAGCAAGAACGGAGTACAGCCTTGATGGGACCAACTGGACTACATATACTGGCCCGTTTGCCGTCGCAACGGAAGGCACAACTACTGTTTACTGCCGCTCAGTAGATAATGCTGGAAACGAGGAAAATCCGAAACAAGAAGTTATAAAGATAGATAAAGTAGCTCCAACTATTGTAAGCACTGATCCCCAGAATGCAGAAAACAAAGTGCTGGTCACCAAGACCATCATTATTACCTTCAGCGAGGGTGTGCAGCTTGGACCAGACAATGGCGGTATTACCCTAACCCTAACGAGAGGGAAGGGCAGCCCAGTAGATTTCACTGCAAGAACAGAAGACAACACGTTAATCATACAACCTACTGCTGACCTCAACTACAACAGCACCTACTCGGTAGATATCCCAGCTGGTGTAGTAAAGGATATGGCAGGACACTTGTTAGCGAGTTCATATTCCTTTAGCTTTACCACAAAAGACAGGTAAAGCAGTAAGCAACTTACTATAACAGAGGCACTGCCTGCTAATCAGAGGATGGTGGGCAGTGCTTTATTAATACACATGATCAAAATCGGCTGAGGTAGTAGGCAACCGGCGCCCTACAAAAGGTAGTGAATGCAGGCAGAAGTTTGTAGTAAGAGGATCTCGGAAAGATGCTCATGCGGCAAGGCAAGGCACAACTCGTATTTTTACGGGTTCAAATACTGCCCGATCTGGGGAGCTTTTATTCTATAAGCTCCAAGATTATCCCATATCCTGCCCTGGTATCAATGCACAGTATATTTACCTAGCCCTCACTTACCTGGTAAATGAGAGTTAAGCCTCATCAACTCACATACCCTCACCAAGTACAACCAAAGATAGTTAGCTGCACGCCTGCCCGTGTGAGGATCAATCTGTGTAAAAGCGTATTCTACCCAGACTGTTGCTTATATCCTTGATTTGCCGTTCTCTCCCGGCTTAGAAAAAACGGAAAACTATCAACAAGTCACCACTTCTTTGGCCTACCTGAATCTTACCTGTGCGATAGATTTCTTTTTACGATAATACCTCAAGGTGGAAAGGCCTCACTCACTAGGTACTTTTGCCGCCACTTGATCAAGCCCTTCGATTCTATCAATCTATAGCCACCCAAGAGGTGTCTCGAATTTCATGAAGCGAAACAAATGGTCACAAGCTGCTCGTATAATCTGTATAGACTTTGCATTACGGGTCAAATTTCCTTACCAAGCTCTTCCAGGGCCGGTATAATTGGTTTTACAAAGTACTTGCTATGGAAGTAGCTGGTGAAATGTACGTGGTAAATGCAATTGCTCCGCGATTCACCGAAGTGGACATGACAGCTTCTCTGAGAGATGATGTTTAAGAAACAGCTCGCTTGTGGGTGCCTACTCGCTGTTTTAGTAAGCTGGAGGACGTTGCGTTCTGGTGTTGGTTTAACATCCAACGGAGCGCACTATATGAGCGGCTGAGTATCGATCGTCGACTGTGGCATGGCAATGTAATCTAGATACAATTGGAGGCTAAAGTCTATGGGAAAACAGACCAAGGTTATTTGGAAAGACCTTAGTACTAAGGATAGGGTTGAACTATTTTGTGAGATGATCGGGCGCAGCATACCATTAATCGGTGGTGGTATGGCGTGGGTTGCAGATGCGCCTTTTGTCATAACGGTATCCAAATATATCCCCCAGATGCTTGGCTCTGGCACCATGGACTACGAGTTTTTGCGGGACCAAATACGTATTATTAGGGCAGCGCTTCAGCCAGGGCAGAACTGGGGAGTTAACCTCATCCTTTTTACAGGTAGCGAGAAAGACGATCCAAAAGAGAGAGAGCGATTGGGAAAGCTTATCGACAAGCGTATCGACGTCATTGTTGAGGAAGGCGGCGTACCTTTTGTTGCGACGGGTGCCGGGATCCTTACTCAGCCAAGAGCACGGAAGTTGAAAGACGCTGGCTCGACACTCATAGCGGTTATTGGTCAACCGAGACACGCGAAACTGGCAAGAAGAGCTGGTTACGATATTATAGTTGCCGAGAGAAGATGCTCCGGTGGGCACGTTGGTCCGATGGACGAAGGTCTTATTGAGCAGACGGTTGAAATGGTTCCAGATATGCCGGTGGTTGGCGCTGGTGGTATCGGTGATGCAGAAACCTTTGCCGAAGTTCTTAATCTTGGTGCTTGCGGAGGTCAAATCGGTACAGCATTAATCGCAACGTCAGATACTGATACCGATGAAGAGTACAAGCAGCGTATTGTTAGTGCAAAAGGGCCGGATGCCACGACGATCACCGCTATTGACGACATCTTGCAGATTAGAGCGCT
>DASQQM010000301.1:0-2846 GCA_035643475.1 Anaerolineae bacterium
TAGGAGCGCTTCTAGTGATCACAGCCATTGCTGCTGGAATTGGGAATTTAAGTTTTAACCGTACTTTTAAGAGCAAGGTTGAACGGTTACTAAAGAATCATCAACAGACTAAGAATGCAAAAATCACAGAGGCAGATATTAAAGATTTACCGGCGCCTGTCCAGAAATATCTTCACTACACGGGCATTATTGGAAAAGAACGAGTAGCTACGGTAAGGCTCAGACAGAAAGGGGCTATGAGATTAAAACCTGGCGGGAAATGGATTCCCCTTGAGGCTGAAGAGTACTATGCGGTAGATAACCCCGGTTTTGTATGGAGAGGACAGCTCGCAATGGCACCTCTGCTTACCGTCTCAGCACACGATATATACCTGGACGGTACTGGGAACATGCACATCAAATTGCTCTCGGTCATTACATTAGTGGATGCCAAAGGCAAAGAAATGGACGAGGCTTCGCTTATGCGCTACCTCAATGAGATGATCTGGTTCCCGAGCGCGCTCGTGGGCGATAAGGTCAAGTGGGAGCCGATTGACGAACACAGCGCTCGAGCAACAATGACCGACCATGGCATAACCGTTTCTGCTGTTTTCTATTTTGATGATGAGGGACGGGTCATTAATTTTGTCGCAGAGCGGGGCCGCGACGCAGGCGGTGGCAAGCTCGTTAAGACGAAATGGTCAACGCCGCTTACTAGCTACAAGACCTTTAAGGGATTGCGTTTGCCAAACAAAGGCAATGCGGTATGGCACCTAGAATCGGGCGAGTACTCGTACATCGAGTTGGAAATAACGGATGTTGAATATAACAACCCAACGCTGTATTGATTTGAGATAAAAGAAAAAGTGTCGAGTTATAAGAGCTACTATATTCAAGGAGCGTTAATAATGAGCGAATTGAAAAAGGATGCCGTGCAAGAATCTGTCATAGATAAGTCTAAAACACAAGGCGTTAGTCGAAGGAAGTTTCTAAAGGCCGCAGGGGCGGCGCTTGTTTTAGTTGCCACGGGTGGTATCTTTCAAGCTTACGATAACGGGGTTTTCAGCACTGGAGAGGGACTTGCCTATGAACCATGGAAAGACTGGCGCAGAAAGGAAGAAGGTCCGCTAAACATGGTGCGGGCAGCCATACTTGCTTCAAATCCGCACAACACACAGGCATGGCTATTCCATGTGACCGGTAATCAGATAGATTTATACGTTAATAAAAAACGCCACCATGGTGCAGCCGACCCACTTATGCGCGAGATGTACATCGGGGCGGGATGTGCCCTTGAGAATATGCTGCTGGCTGCAAGGGCTGAAGGCTACACAGCCGATTTTGTTATCATGCCAAACACTGCAAATGACACCCATGTTGCGCATATCGTTTTATCCCCAGGTAAGAAAGATACATCTCCACTATATAATGCTATCCCTAATCGACATACAAACAGGTATGCGTATACGTCGCGCAAGGTTAAACAGGAGGGCCTTGATTCGCTCACTGTGCTCGCAGACGATATGGATGATGTGCGCGTGGTGTGGCTGACCGATCAAGGAGATATGAAGCGCTTTAGCAACCTAACTATTGAAGCTACAAAAGCATTCATTGAAGATCAAGGGCAATCTAAAGCCAGTTATGCTTGGAATAGGTCAGATTGGGGTGAGGTACAACGTTTGCGAGACGGTATTACGCTAGACGCTGCGGGATTGCCCGATTTAGTTCTTCTAGCGGCAAAAATGCTACCTGAGAGCTCACGTCAGCAAGTTGATAATGCTTGGCTTAATAGCATGCAGAATACTCAGTTGCCGACAGCTGCCGCGTTTGGTCTGGTTGTAGCCCGTAATGCATTTAACAAGGCACAACAGGTCAAAGGCGGTATGTTATGGCAGCGACTGCACTTGCAAATGACGGTAGATAGGCTGGCGGCGCAGCCAATAAACGTAGCCGCTGAGCGAAGAGACCGGGAAATTCAACTTGGGCTCGACCACTCTATTGGCAGCAACTTATCTAAAATTATCGGTGACGAAAAGTGGCAGGTAATAAATCCATTCCGTATTGGTTACCCAACGAGAGAACCCAACCTTAGCCCACGCCGGGGCGTGAAGGATGCGCTGATTTAACAAATACCCATTTAATAACTATCTCTGGGACGGTCCTACAAAAATCCAAATTGTCCGACAGTATCTGCTGTAATATTATCGAAACTGGAGCTAAAACAAAGAAGATTTTGGCTTTGTTAAGCCAAAATCTGCCAGTGCTCCCCGGATCGGATTCGAACCGGTGGTATACCTGATTTCCCACCGTAGAGCACGTAAGAAAACAGGCAACAGTCTTGAGTTATTGCTAGCCCTTTGCTTAGTTGCTCAAGAACAGGACTATAGCCCTCGCTACAGGCAAAGGTCGCGGTGAGCTTTATTGTAGTGTTTGTTAGCTGGTGGGCAGAGTTGCTTTCGTTGGTGTATCATGGAGATAGATTAGCTGATCCTCAAAATATCTTTGATGTGGTCGATATCCTTGCGGTTTTTCTCAACTTCTGCTTCAAGCCTTTTTACACACTCGAACGTAAAGTCGCATCTTTGATCGATCCGCTGCACTATTGTAACTACTTCATCTATGCGCGAGAGGATCTTATCTTGAGACTGCCGGAATTCGTCCTTTGATACAAGGTTCTCTAGGTCGCTTTTTGTTGCCCCATATTTTAGAATCTCTTCGTCCATAAGGCTCTCCAACGGAAGTCATTCTAATAAACAGTATACCTGATAGGCGATGTGGTTATGTGCGTTATTGGAATTGCCGAGCTATATCCCCATCTCCACGCAAAGGCATAATTGAGGGGCTAAAATTCCACAACATTATCTGCT
>DASQQM010000302.1:0-4437 GCA_035643475.1 Anaerolineae bacterium
GGGGAACTACTTCCCATGATCACCCATAAATGTAGGGGCAGAGCTTGTCTCTGCCCTAAAAAGGGTCGAGACAAGCTCGACCCCTACTCTATGGAAACGTGAGTCTTCTTAGACCAGGGAGGCCCGCAATGGGAGGCATGGCCAGCCAGTTGCCCAATTCATCGGGCGTATTTATACCCCCTCTCCCTCGATGGGGGAGGGTTAGGGTGGGGGTGAAAAGCTGATAGCTGACTGCTGATGGCTGATAGCTACCGCAGCATCAAGGAAGGGAAATACAGAAAGTAGACCGAGCAGAAAAAGGGTCTGCAGTTATTTAAATCTACGTCCTTCAAACTTTACCCTCAATAATTCAATCTACTTTCTACTATCTATCTTCTACTCTCTAGTACAGCATCGTAGATGCTGTACTATGTCTGCTGCTCTAGTAGATTTACCCGGTGAAAGAGTGATTTGAGATCGCAGGGGATCCTTATTTGAGTTACGTGAACGCCTTCCGGCGCCTCGATTACCACCGATGGTGTCAAAACCAGTATTCCCTTAATGCCCGCCTGAGCAAGAAGATTAATAGTATGCTGAACCCAGGTTGGGTGCGTTACAACTACCGCTATCTTGATTCCCATCGCCCCGAGATCCGGCGATATCGCCTCGATGGGCTGGATCTCCCGGCCGTTAATCACCGCACCTCTATCGTTCGGGTCTTCGGAAAAGAACGCTGCCGATATGAACCCATACTTCTCGACCAGGAAGAAACTGAAGATCGAGCTCACGACCCTGGCAGATCCGATGAAAGCAACCGGTGCGAATGGTGGCAGGCCAAGGAATTCCCCCAGCATCTGCCTTAAGCCCTCGATTCTATAGCCGACCCCCCGCTTTCCCGGTGTCTCTCCCAGGAAAGAGAGGTCATTTCTTACGGTTACCTCATTTAGCCCCAGCGTACCAGCCAATTCCTTCGATGTTATAGCGCCTTTCTTGCCAGCTAAAAGCCAATCTGTTAACAAGCAATGGTACAATGACAATCGATGAAGAACTGCCGCTGGGGTTGGCTTTGCACCTGTTAATTTCTGCATTGATAAGCCACCGCCCCTTGTAACTTGATTTACAATTTAAAGTCAATTATATGCTTGATATTGATAAAAAGCAAACTTTAGTGACACAGCAATTGACTAATAAGAGAACTTTTGATGCGTAATGCCGCATCAAAAGGATCAACTTACGTACATGCGAGTGTTTTTTATATCGAAAAATCCTTAATTAATTTTAGTGATATACCAATGGTTTTTCAGCAAGAGTCTGCGGTTTATCGATGGCATTTTAGCGATTCTATTCCCATTTCTCCTTTCCCCACTGCATAATACCTGGTAATATCAGCCGCCAGAAATATTATATAATAATTTATTGACAAAAAGCAGCGGTTGCATTATTATTAATGACGATAATATGAAAAATAAGTGCTGTGTTCACTTTTACGGATATTTAATACGGGGGCACACCAGCCACAAGCTTTAAAATCGAAACTTCCCAGGTTTCGGCTGTCAGGAATAGCTTTGTGGCTGGTTTTTTATTCCTCATAATTAGCGAGCTACTAACTCTTTAAATAGACTTACCACGACGCCAGGGTGTACTTTGACACCTGCTTCACAATCTGTTAATAATAGAAGAGCAACAAATAGTTTACCCTGCCTATAAGCAGTTTAACAGGTTTATCACCAGGCCATTACAGGTAGATCAAGTTTAGGCGTGATACAGTGGAAGAAAGATCAACTCGAGTAATAGATGTATGCGATAATATTATTCGCTGGGCTTTAATAACGGGAGCCGCGGTTTTGCCGCTGGTAATGTCTCCACAAGTATATGATGCGTTTGACCTCCCTAAGGCAACCCTCCTATATATCATCACGCTGGTCGTGATCGTGAGCTACCTCACTCGCTCCCTGTTCGCCGGAGAAATAATAATAAAGAGATCGCCACTTAATAAGCCATTATTGGCATTTGCAACAATGGCCACGGTCGCTGTCATCGTATCGCCAGCGCCGCTTGTGAGCGTGATTGGGGAATATGCCCGCTATGAAAACCTGCCCACGCTCTATAGTTATGCACTACTCTGCTTTATGGCAACCCAGTTCATGGCTAAAAAAGAGTGGTTAGACCGGCTCTTATTGGTGTCTTCTGCTTCGTTTGCCTTGATATGCCTCTACGGCATAGCACAGGCCCTCAACGTCGATATATTGCCGAAGTTCATGCGCGAGTTCGAGGGCAGAAGCCGGTCAACATTCGGCAATCCCGTCTTCTTCGGTGGGTATATAGCGGTGATGTTGCCCCTGCTCTTAAACTACCTGTTGGATGATGATAACCGGACCCTCATCTCAAAGCCGCTTATTAGTGTACTCATCATTATAGGCTTTGCCGGAGCAGCCCTCTCACAATCCCGCGGAGCCTGGATTGCAATTGTGATCGGCATCACGGTAACTGTGATCCTCCACCGCAAAAAGCTGCTTCGGAACATCGGGACGGTTGTAGCAACCGGTGTTTTTGGGATGGCATTCCTGTTACTCATACTATCCATCGGCGGGAAAGAACAGGCAGCGCACCAACTTTCATCGCTTAACGATAGGGTTACAACTGCGACCGATCTTTCAGGGGGAGCCGCCGCCAGCCGTATAGAGATATGGAAAAGCTCGATCAATATGATCTCGGTCCGGCCGTTCGCCGGTTATGGACCCGATCAGATGTATCTATGGTCGCCCCCATTCAATACCTTGCACAAGGCACAGATCGAGAAGAACACCGTTGCGGATCGGGCCCACAACGAGTTCCTACAGACCGCGATAAACAGCGGCATAATGGGCCTATTAATCTTCATATGGATTATAAGCATGCTGGCACTCATGAGCACACGGTTACGTAACAGTTCGGGCGGTTTGCACGTCCACGCAACCGGCATCACGGTAGCGCTGCTCGGCTATATCTCTCAAGGCCTCTTTGGCGTTGCGGTAATCGGCATTACCGCGCCGGCCTGGATATTTGGGGGGATTATTGCCGCCATCTATTCAAATCAAAAGCGCGAGGTGTTCTCGATCCCGTTGCGAGCGCAATGGAAGGTGGAGATTTCAATGGCGGCCGCCCTAGCGGCATCTGTTATAGCTGTTTTTTCTCTTAAGCCCTTAGTTGCGGATGCATACTACTTTAATGGCATTGCGAACAAACTCGCGAGCCAGGATAACCAGGCCATTGCGGCGTTTAACAAAGCGGTCAAATTTAACCCGTACCAATCGCAGTACCGGCGAGACCTGGCGATAATCCTAATTGACCAGGGCAATAGCTTAAAAGATGCAAGTCTCGTAGATAGCGGTATCTCGGTGATAGATAAGGGGTTACAGTATAACCCTGATGATTATGACCTACTTTTAGCGAAAGCTGGCGCCGATAGGGTATATGCAGCAATTGCCAATGACATGTCTCTTATTGGTGAAGCGGAGGGTTACTATGCAAAAGCCATCGCAAAGAATCCTCTCTCAACCAATCCGCGAAGGGGCCTGCTGGGTCTGCTTATGCTGCAGGAGAGATACGATGAGGCCATAGAGCAAGCGAAGGAGATACTTAAAGTCGATCCCGATGATAGTGAAGTGAGGTACCGCTTGGGCCAAGCATATGTAAAGACCGGAAGGGCCGGAAGGGCAAGAAGAATCTATAAAGAGATACTGGCGAAGTACCCAAATCAGCCTGATGTCAAAGCCGCTCTCGAAAACCTCCAGTAAGCCCATTCGGTAATATATAAGAGGATTAACGGTTAAATGGGGACCAAGGGACGATTTCCTGAAATTACCAGTGGTCAAATCAAAGCCTTACTGCTTCTTGCGGTCTCGCTTTTTTTATTCTGGGGCATATCGATCCAATTCTTTGCTGAGCGGGGCATCCCCTGCTTTGGGTGCCATGCAACAAGGCAGCAGCATAAAACCTGGCAAACATCCACGCATAAGTCCGTATCCTGTCTTGCCTGTCATAAAGACACCGGGTACCTCTCATTTTTAAAGCTAGAGCTGAGGTCGACTAAAAATTTCACATCATGGCTTTTCCGAACATATCAAGACCCGGTGGTAGGGCAGGTAAGGGATGAGAATTGTCTCACCTGCCATGACCAGGAGATCAAGGGTACCATCGTTAGCAAGGGTATCAGGGTCAGCCACAAGGAGTTCTCGACATACCATTGCACCAATTGCCACGCCAATGTTGCACATGAGATGGCAAATCGGGCAAGGAACCGTCCAGATATGGATAGCTGTGCCGGATGTCATAACTACGCGGAAGGCGATGTGGCGTGCGAAAAGTGCCATCCAAAGAAGGTTGATGCGGCGAGGCTATCAAGCGGAGGTCCGTGGAAGATCACTCACGGGCCAGATTGGAAGACCAATCACGGCATGGGCGATCCCAAAACGTGCG
>DASQQM010000303.1:0-14394 GCA_035643475.1 Anaerolineae bacterium
TGATCTGGGTAAGCTTCATACACTCTCCTGTTCGGATGCATGTGGATCGCATAATGTTATAATGTCATGGCTTCTGTCCTTTGTCTAGCTTAGCGCTCGTACCCATCCACTGTTTATATGTAGGGCCCGGTCCCTGACCGGGCCGGACCGGGCCGATACAGGGATCAGCCCCTACGTTAACGTATTTTGTGTTATGGTGAATAGGTACTAGCGCTCAGTAAGCGAATGAATTGATTATCATAATGGTTTTATACAAAATTGCTCCTATCGTGGATAATATAGAAGTCCCTTATAACTAGGGTAGCTGCCAGGTGTCTATATCTAGACGAAGACGAATACCTGCTGTTCCATAGGAAGGGGTAAAAAAACCGGGTGTATTTCGCACCGGTCACCTGGAGGTGAATAGATTGGCTCAAGGAAAAGTAAAATGGTTTAGTAGCCAAAAGGGCTTCGGCTTTATAGAGCAAGAGGGCGGCCCGGATTTATTTGTGCATCACAAAGCAATCCAGGGTGAGGGCTTTAAAAACCTGAACGAAGGCGATGTCGTTGAGTATAACGTAACCAGCGGACCTAAGGGTGAGACTGCGGTTGACGTAAAGGTTATCTCGCGAAGCGCTCAGGAATATGCACCAGCAAATAGCCGTGGTCAAAATCATGGCAATGGTCGCAGCAATGATCGCGGTCGTGGTCACGATCGGGATAAACCATTCAATCGTAGCATTGAGGAACAGCTAAAAGCGCTTCGCAAAAGCAGTAAGGAGAATCAGCAAGATTTAGCCAACAGGCTAAAGCGCCGATAACGCAACCACATATTGACGGGTTAAAAAGGGCTCAATGAGCCTTGAGGCTGTTGACAAAGCTAAGTAATTAGCAGGTCAACAGCCTTTCTTTGTCGAATACATACTGTATAGGTGAGGATGGCTGCGATTTGTATAACTGCAGGATTTGTCAGCAATCTCAAGATATTATAACCTCTTATTTCGGCCTGCAAAGCGATGATACAATCGCTTAGGCAAGGTCATGCACTGTTATTTATGCCGCTTCAGCCTCTGAGATGACGCCGAGTTGCACCAGCATCTTATACCTATCGAGAACCCACCAGTGCTCAACGATTTTACCGTCTACGACACGATAGATCTCAAAGTAATCGACCGAGAACGTTTTCCCGGTGGGCGGTATACCGGAAAATTCGCCTTTGTGCGTGCCGGTTGCTACCGACCTAGTTGCGACCTTATCACCCTCGGCAACCATATCCTTGACGACCTCTTTTAGGTCAGGGAAGGCGCGGTAAACCCCCTTAGCATATTGCTTTGCTCCTTCTAAATCTAGCGTCTGACCTGTTTCAGGATTGTGCTCGACCGCGTCGGGGGCGACAAACTGATCTATAATTCGATCTACATCGTCTAGATCCTTTGGCACTGCTTCAATAAAACTACGAACCAGTTCCTTGTTCTCCTCGATAGACATATAGCATCCCTCCAAAGCTAATTCTCAAGTCCGCCGCTTCTTTTTACCCTTAGGCGTGAATCATTAACGATTCTGTGCTTGAAGATTTACATGATGTTGTGTAACTAAAACCCCGGGCTGTATTAGCAGCCAATTCGGTAAGCTTAAGCGGTAATCCTAGCAATTTATGCTAGAAGTTGGAGGATCGTCCGCTATTCTCCACATAGCCCTCGTAGAATGCTGGGGCTCTCTTGCTGTAATGCTTTCAATTTTGAATGGGTGCGCGAAGAAAGAGCTCTTTGTTGCCGTATTTGAAAAGGTGCTCGGCACCTGTATTGAGATTGGCCTCATCAGTACCGCCGATAAAATCTGGGCACCCTGCTTTTCGGCAATACGACCTGCCTTTGTAATTAGCTCGTAAGCATCTTCAACAGGCATTTTAAGGAATTGATTGGCAGTACTGGGGAGAGTAAAACCACCCCTCTATTTCAACGCCCTGAAAGGGCTCAGATGAGCCCTTTTTTTAATAATTTTCCCCTAACAGCTCGAAGTAAGCCATCGGATGCGCGCATGCCGGGCACTGTGCAGGTGCCTCGGCGCCTTCATGGATATAGCCGCAATTCCTGCATCTCCACTTCTCGGCACTCTCCCGCTTGAACACCCTCCCGTTTTCAATATTGTCAAAGAGCGCTAGGTATCGCTTCTCATGCTGCCTCTCGGCCACCGCTATCATCCTAAACACTGCGGCTATCTCTGAAAATCCCTCTTCCTCAGCAACCTGCGCGAACCCCGGATACATCTGGGTATGCTCATAGTTCTCGCCCGCCGCTGCCGCCGTAAGATTTTCTGCCGTATCCCCGATTAACCCTGCCGGGAAAGAGGCTACCACCTCGGCCTCCCCGCCTTCGAGGAATTTAAAGAGCCTCTTCGCATGCTCTTTTTCGTTATCAGCAGTCTCCAGGAATATGGCTGCTATCTGCTCATAACCCGCTTCCTTTGCCTGCGATGCAAAATACGTGTAGCGGTTTCTCGCCTGCGATTCCCCCGCAAACGCCGCCAGTAAATTCTTCTCGGTCCTTGTCCCTTTCACGCTTTTCATATCTGCACCTCACCCTTCGTTTACGATGTAACCTTTTCAAACTGGTCCTTGGTCGCACCACATACGGGGCAGACCCAATCATCTGGCAACTCTTCGAAGGGTGTTCCGGGCTTTATCCCCGCGTCCGGGTCACCCTCCTCAGGATTGTAGACATAGCCACAGACCGCGCATTCGTACTTATCCAGCTTCACCGCCTCTTGACTCTCTTCCTTTATATACGTCGGTGCCGCCTTTGGAGCCTTGCCCCGTTTTACTTCATGATAGTAGGCGTACGTCATCGGCTCTTCATTCGTAATAGTCTCGGCGTCCACTACTCTTCCAACGAAAAGCGTGTGGCTGCCGGTGTCCATGTTGTTGATCACTTCGGCTTCCAGATACCCGATGGTGTGCTCTAGGGCTATGGGGGCGCCGGTTACACCGATCTTATGTTTTATATCTTTGAACTTGTCGAACTCCCTCCCTGATTTAAAGCCAAAATGTCCTATATACGTCATTGGCGTCTCTTTGGTGAGGATGGAGGCAGTAAAGACGCCGCTCTCCTCGATATACTCGTGCGTTAAGTTTTGTTTATTTATGCACACCGCAATCGTCGGTGGCTCCGACGTTGTTTGGAAAACGGTGTTGACGATTTGTCCATTAAGCCCATCCTCCTTTTTTGAACTCACCACATACATACCATAGCTTATTTTGTATAGCGTCTTAGCATTCATTCCTCTATCCCCTTTTTGCTTAGATATACCTTAATTACCCCATTATAAAGCAGCGAAAACACGATGAAGCCGAAGATACACCCGCGGCCTAGCTTGATAATTACCGACGGAATGGATTTATAGAAAAAGCTTGATACTTATGGCTATTTTTCATATAGTAATAATAGGAATTATTTTACCTAGCGTACCGGGCGAGCTTTCTCCTTTTCAAGTTCGTACCTTGGGAGATTCTCAACACTTTATAGAAATACCGTAAAAGTAGATGGCTTGCAACTAAAAATTTGCATCGTGGCCGCCGACAATTAAGCTAAAATAAATAATTAGTCGGGGTGCTATTATTAACATTACAGAGCAGTAAGGCTGAATAGTAGTACAGCGATCCTAATGTTTACATTGCTATAGGGGTGCAGCTTTAAAGATGAAGTTAACAACAAAAAGCCGTTATGGAACAAGGGCAATGGTGGATATTGCTTTAAATTATGAAAAAGGGCCGGTTTCTTTAAAGGACCTAGCGGAAAGGCAGGGGGTATCGGTAAAGTACTTGGAACAGATAATCCCGACATTAAAAGCCGCCGGGTTTATTAGGAGTATCCGCGGAGCCAGCGGCGGATATACTCTGGCTAAGAGCGCACACCACATTAAAATACTCGATATTATCCGGGCCCTGGAGGGCTCCTTATCCCCAGTTGACTGCGTCGATATGCCCAAGATATGCCCACGGGTACGCGAGTGCGCTACCCATGATATATGGAAAGAAGTGCATAAAGCGATAAACGGTATATTGGGTAGCCAGACCCTAGCTGATCTAGCCGAACGCCAGACCAAAAAACAAGAGCACAAGTAAGAGAAACCAGCATAAGCGTCCCTGTTGCTACATCATGGAAAGGTATATTTCGTTATCATCCCAAGCTATAACAGGAGTGCAACTATAGGTAAGTGCCTCGATGCTGCCCTTTCCTCCCACTACAAAAACTTCGAGGTAGTGGTTGTGGATGATTGCTCGACGGATGATTCGGTAGAAGTAATAAAGACGTATCCCTGCCGGCTTATCCAGCTCAATGAGCACTCCGGCGCCTCAAAAGCTCGCAACGTTGGCGCTCTCCACAGCAACGGAGAGATACTCTTCTTTACCGATTCCGATTGCCTTATACAAGGAGATACCCTGGCCACAGTGAATAAGGCTGTCGCGGTGCATGACAGCGACCGCACAATTACCGGCGGTACGTACACCACACTCCCCTTCGATAATAAATTTTTTAGCACCTTCCAATCTGCGTTCGTCCATTACTTGTTCCTTTGATGTATGCCATATTTACCCCCTTGAGGCCAGTTTACCTGGCATTATTATAACAATAACTAGCTTAAAAAGCAGTACAGTAAGAGGGAGTTTTCACACAGTCTGACGTCCCCTTGATCACCATCCTACCAGAAAGCAGGTGGCGTTTCTTTATGCGTTTTTCAAAGAACGATACTTGCGTAGAACGGTAGAAGAACTGTATAATCGAAAGGTCCTATACCAATGGCTTGGCAGCTTGGTACCAATTGCGCTTGGGGATATGACAATGGTAATTTTACTAAGCTAGGTGTAGTAAATTTGAGGCTCACTCTGCTTAATTAGCATTAATATTAACCTGAAGATCATGTAGTCAATAGAGCCATTGTATAATTTACTACCGATACTTTAGCCGCAGGCATAAACGTATATTAACTACAATACTTAGGGTTTGAGGTTGCTGGTTTTAAAGACAAGTCAAATAAAGCAGGTTGCAAAAGGTAGAATAAGGTTTTTGTTTAAGCTTAACTAGATGGGACAACCATATGACCAGAGGTAATATCTTTAAATTAGCACTAGTATTAGTACTGGTTTCAGCACTCGCCTTTCCAGCCATGTTCGATACCCAATTTCAACTGTTTCAGGTGGTAGGAAAAAGGGTCCGCGATATACTAGGTATACAAGCAACTAAAATACAGGAGATGCAAGCTAGCGATAACATCTACTACACTGACAAATTTGCTATTCTCGTGTATCGCCACATAGACGCTAAGGAAGGTCCTAACACCATTAGCCCCGAGCACTTTGTCAAGCAAATAGATACACTTAAAGAGCTTGGATATAATTTCATCTCGCTAGAACAGGCCGCTAACTTTCTTGAAGGCAAGGGCAGTATACCGGCAAATGCTGTAGTAGTTACCTTTGACGATGGTTATGATAGCTTCTACCGTTATGTATATCCCGTTTTAAAGCAGCGATCCATACCTGCATCTATGTTTATTGTTGTACGTTACGTGGGAGTTAGCAATGGCAATAAACGAAGGCTGAGCTGGGAAGAAATGAAAGAAATGCAAAAAGATGGTTTAACATTCTACTCTCATACATACGACAGTCATTATTATGTTTCGGTAGATTCTGCTGGCACCAAGAAGACAGCACTTGCTGGCTTGATTTACCGTGAAGATGGTAGCAAAGAGACAGTGGCTGAATTTAGATCCAGAGTTGAAGAGGATTTGCGCAAAGCCAAAGAGCTTATTGAGGCTAACCTTGAAAAGCCATCAAAATATCTAGCTTTACCTTTCGGCATAGCCAACGAAGAAGCTATTAACATAGCACAGAAATTGGGTCATACCTATATTCTTACTACAGAGAGAGGCTTAAACGATATTAAAACCCCTCCCAGTCATTTACTTCGTTTTAACGCTGGATCTCCAGATAAAGATGGTAGAAGCATACACCAAGCAATATTAGCACAGGCACAGAGTAGTGGTGAGCCGTTAAGAGCAGGACAGACTAGAACTCCTGAGGAGAAAGCAAAGCTTCTTAAGCCCTACCCACTCATAAACGACAACCTACATGTATACGATAAGGCAGTTTTTGATAAGAATGGAATCTTGCTTGTACAATATGAAAAACAATCGCACTACAACCCCACATCTATTGCCATATACGCTTTACGCCATTATGCGATTTATTACCAAAAGAAAGACTCGCAAAAAAGCCTAGACGAGTTTTTGAAGCATGCTAACTGGTTGCGGGCGAATTTTAAAAATAAGGGAAGTTATGGAGTCTGGGAGTATGAGTTTGGCTATCCACAGTACGAAGCGGTACCTCCATGGATATCCGGTCTTTCTCAAGGTTTAGGCATAAGTGTTATGATTGAGGCTTGGAAGCTGACAGGCGATGAGAGTTTTCTTCAAATAGCGAGCCTTGCCTTAAATACTTTTAAGATGTCCACTTCGGAGGGTGGGGTCAAATCGACCTGGCCTGATGGCTCAGATTGGTTTGAGGAGTATCCAAGTGCTCCAAATTCCCATGTTTTAAATGGGTTTATATTCGCCCTAGCTGGTATTCATGACTACTATGAAGTAACTGGCGATAAAGAAGCTAAGAAAATGTTTGATACAGGTGTTGCTTCCTTAAGGAAGCATATCGGTGAATATGATATTGGCTTTACTTCGCTTTATGATCAGGACAAAAAAAACAAGGCAACAGCTGGCGTATATCACCTCATCCATATACACCAGTTGTTGTGGCTTCATTATGCAACGGGCGATGATATGTTTCACCGATATGCCAAGAAGTGGTTAAATTACGATACCGGATTTATCAAAAAAGTGACTGCCAACAATTCAGTTGATCCTAAAAAGTATGGGCCTAAAAATCTTATTGATGGTAAAAAATATTATGGTTATTGGTCGAGCAATAAATTGCCAGTGAACATTGTTCTCGATATGGGAAAAAAGGTGGAAAAAATAGAGGCAGTTGTTTTTTATGCGATCTCTCCAGCATCATTGCCTACAAATTTTTCGGTTAGTACCTCGAATGATCAAAGCAATTGGTCGGAAGTTTTAGTTGTAAACGGCAAAAAGCCTGAAATTACAGGCTATAACAAAACAGGGAATAACGTTACAAATATAGGAGGATATAAGATACGCCGCCAACCCAGTGCGCGCTATGTAAAAATAACTATAAACAAGGCTCAAAAAGATAAGACTATCGGGTTAAGAGAGATAGATGTGCACTTTGATCAAACAAAGAATATAAATGGTATATACGAAGAACTAAACAAATATTTTGAGCCAAGTTAGCTGATCGCGGCTTTACCGCTATATGTTTTACTCCAACCACTAAACACATTGGCAAGTTATGGATTTATAAACAGGCTTTAGTGTACTACAATAGCATTAATGACGAGAATCTAAGATACAGGCGGATGGGTGGTGATTAGATTATGGATAACAGCCGAAATAATTGGCTTGTCTACGCGGCTTTGGTTGCCGCTATTGTAGCCAGCATTGCTTCGGTGGCGGTACCTCTAGCTGCTCTTTTACTGGGTATAATTGGAATAGCGTTAGCATGGAGGGCGAGCCGTTTTACCGAGCCCGGCACCTTTAATAGAGGTGTAGCTTATATTGCTCTTATACTCTCAACACTAGCTGTAATCTTTGCAGGCATGCTAACATTACTTATGCCCGCCCATTACACAACTGTATGATGACAGTGATCGACGAACTCCCGTAAGAAGAGCAGTACATCGCCGATCACCTTGGGATCTACCTCTTGCCCGGATCCTACCCTCCTGGCTATGGCTTGTAAAGCATTGAGCGCCCTCTGTACCTCCCTGTGATCATCCTCCAGCATCTCTGCCAGTCTCCTATCGTCCTCCCCGCTAACCTGCCGAATGAACTGTTACTGTTTATCTTCCCGTAAGTGGCGCGTATTTTGTCGGTGCCCGCGCAACAAAACGACATCTCCCGCCTTAGGAAGAGGGTCTTTAACCAAACATCGCCGCTATCCATATGCCGGCGTAGTAGGTCGCAGCAATAACTATCACCGCAACAAACAAGTGCTCGGTAATTACTCCCAAGGGTCTTGCCTCTTCTTGCCTGGCAATGATGAAGCTTACAATGCCTAAAAGGAGTAACCCAAGAATTACGCTCACTATGATCGCCGCCGTAAGCTGCAGAAGCAAAACAGGGATGATGAACGCCGAAGCGAAGGCGAATTTAGCAAGGAATGTGGTGATCGTCGATTCCCATATCTCTCGTGGGGTATGCTTTGCCTCCGATTCCTCAGAGATATGGATGCCCAGCGCATCGGAGAACGAATCGGCGATAGCTATTGTCAATATACCGCCGATAACCACCGGTTTTGAACTTGTGCCGGAACTCAAACCCACTATTAATCCGAGCGTTGTTATAATCCCCGAGGTTAACCCAAAACTTAACCCCGTCCTTACCGAATCCCTTACCATGGTATAACGCCTCTCGGCTTATGCACCCGATGATACATAAAACAATCAAGCACGTTCGTATTGTATTCTTTCCTGAACGACCCATTTTCTAACTCTTTGAGCTTTAGGTCTATCTAGTAACATGCTGGATTTAAATGAGAAAAAGTTGTATAATGTTAAAGGCCGCATTTATTAACCTGCTAGTAGTCCTTCACTTATAATCATAGGACCTCTCGGATTAACATGCGTCTAAGATTAAATTGTGCGATTTATTAGTAGACGCACGTTAAGGAGAAATACATGTCATTTAAACGTTTAGGGCTTACTCTGCCCCTTGTTAAGTGGGCAGAAACGATGGGCTATTCTGAGCCCACGCCGATTCAGGCAAAAGCTATCCCCCTGGCACTGACCGGTCGAGATATTACCGGGTGTGCTCAAACCGGCACCGGCAAAACGGCCGCATTTATACTACCAACGCTTCAACGCATAACCAGAAATAAAGCTATAAAAGCGCTTATCGTTACTCCAACGCGAGAACTCGCTACTCAGATTGAAGGGGTTGCCCGTAGCTGTGCACGCTTTACCGGCCACAGCGCAATAGCCATTTACGGTGGTGTGCCATATGCTCCGCAATCGCGTAAGGTGCGTCGTGGAGTTGATGTGCTTGTGGCGACACCGGGGCGACTCCTTGATATGTTGCGGCGAGGCGATGTCGATCTCTCAAGCATTGAGATCTTCATCCTCGATGAGGCTGATCGTATGCTTGATATGGGATTCTTGCCTGACGTTAAACGTATTATTAGAGAGCTTCCCCAAAAACGCCAAAATATGCTGTTCTCTGCAACCATGTCGCCGGCGGTATCGGACGTCATCAGTGCTACACTTAACGACCCGGTTACCGTTGAGATAGGTAGTCGATCAACTCCAGCCACAGCGATACGGCAGGTCATATATCCTGTGAGCGCAATGCAAAAACATGATTTGCTTGTTGAACTCTTAAAGCAGCGCGGGCTTAATAAAGTCCTCATCTTTACCCAGACTAAACGACGGGCAGATTTTCTGTGCAGAGTGCTCGTACGGCGCGGCATAACCGCGGCATTGATTCACTCAGATAGGAGCCAGAAACAAAGGCAGGATGCACTCGCCAGTTTTAAGGTGGGCCGTGTTAGAGTGCTTGTTGCCACTGATATCGTCGCACGAGGCATCGATGTTGACAGTATCTCTCATGTTATAAATTTCGACATCCCATCAAATCCCGAAGACTATGTACACCGAATTGGGCGTACCGCTCGAGCTAACGCACGTGGCACCGCCATCAGTTTCCTGTCGGGTGAAGAGATAGGCGACCTACGTAGCATAGAATCCTTTATTGGCCAATCGCTGGAGCGAGAAAAGCTCGTAGGGTTTGAATATGAGAGACATTTTATGCCCGCACAGAACCGGATGGTTACAACAGCTGCGAAAGTAGCTTATGATGGTGGCGCAAGGCGCAGCATGAAGCGCAGGACAAGACGCCGCTAGAGATGGTATCCCGGCTTATCGGGAGGAAGGAGCCTTAGGATGGCAATGAAACTCTATGTAGGAAATCTCTCTTACGACACGACTGAGGACGGCATTAATTCTAAGTTTAGTGAGTACGGCGCGGTTGAATCAGTTAATCTGATCACCGACCGGGATTCCGGCAGAAGCAAAGGCTTCGCTTTTGTTGAGATGCCGAATACCGATGAGGCAAAAGCCGCAATCGAAGCCCTCGATGGTTCAGAGTTCGATGGCCGAAACATTAAAGTGAGCGAGGCAAAACCACAAGAGCGCCGCAGCGGTGGTGGAGGTCGAGGTTTTGGCGGTCCCCGAGGTGGAAACCGCAGCTTCGGTAATCGCAGATACTAAGAAACGCATAAAGAACATTACATATGCTCTATAGAATCAAAAAGCCCTGGCAATAGCGCCAGGGCTTTTTGATTATGCTGTGAGCCCTGTTTGACTCGAACCTATGTTGCAGGTGGACCTAAAGAACTGATCGGTCGAGTATTGTGCAGGAATACTGAGATAAGTTGGGATACATAGGAAATCAACGTCTCCTTAGCTCTGATATGTAGAACAAACATACTTATAACTATTCTTTAGCTAGCTTGCGACTCATTTTCTTAAACATGTTTGGAATATCCATCGAGAACTCCTTATGCAGGGATTTCCAATATCTCTCCAGACTTTCACTTTGATGATACAGCCATCGGTATCAGTTATAGTACATTCGACATTACCCGATGGATGGTAACGATATTCTTCTCGATATAGCAATTTATTACCTTGCCATAACTAAGAAGCTCTGTGAGCCAAAGGTCGGTATCTTTTACGGATAATTAATTACCACATGCTTATACCAAACCCTTTGCAAGTGCTTATTAGCCTAGACTTAGTGGCTGTTCGCTTTTCGAAGAATTGCGCCTAAAACTATTACCTGACATTTACACCGCAGGCTTTTGGAGAAGTTGGAGCTGCTTGTTGTTAAATGGCCATGAAGAGCTCATGACTTGATACTAGATTAATACCATCTCGCTTATATTTTTTCATGAGGGCATCCCATTTCCCTCCAGCTAGTAAGGCTATGCCATCAGTGATGACATTTACGTTATATCCCCGCTTTAAAGCTCCCTTTGCAGTAGAATAGACGCAGAATCTGGCATCTATGCCAACAAGGTATAGTTCGTTAACTTGATATTCAATCAAGCATGCCTCAAGCTTAGGATTGGAAAACGCATCTCCTTTCGATTTCGAGAAACAGTGGTTAGAAATGATGGAGATTCGCTTATCAATCTCGGTTCCTGGATTTCCCTTAATGGCTGTTCCTCCAACAACTGCCCTAGAAATCATTCTACCGAAAAGACCATCTTTAGATTGGGAATTAGTTATAGAAAAACAAATGGCAGTTGCCCCAGAAATCATTCTGCCAAAAAGACCATCAAATTCTTGCTTTATATATACTATAATGAAGTTCCTCTTGGATGCTTCCTCTATTACCTTATTCACCGTCGTAATTAGTTTCTCGGAATCCTTGTAGGGGAATGGATGTTTTGCCGTTACCCCGGTATAGTCCTCCTGGATATCTATCACCAGCAGTGCCTTGCGTGAGTTTTCGTGCTTTTCATCCTTTTCTCTTTGTACCAGCAATCTCACAACAATCACTCCATAAAATAGTTAGATGGCGCAATATAACCTTACCTGGCTAGTCTGCCTCTACGATAATTAGTTCCGCAATTTCTTTTAAAGGCGATTCTAACAAACCTTCCACAAATATCAGCACCGGTGAGCTATTTATGTTTGTCGAGGGTTAAGAAGAGAACCGCCCTCTGCAAAGGAAGGCGGTTCAGTGTAGATGCAACAAGCACAAAGACGCAGTTTGAACTACTTCATCGACTTGGCTATCTTAAGTACCGTTTCCTTATCAAGGGTACCTTCTACAACGATGGTGGTGCCACCCTGCTCCCACTGAACAACAGTAAACCCGTTCATCGACACCATTTTGCCGTCATTCCCATTGATTTTAATCTCCTTGGCATTAGGCATCGGTGGCTCGTTCGGGTCCTTCTTCATCTGTGTTATCTGCAGATTTTCTTCCCCACCAATTAGGTAACCGATAGTTATTATGGTTCTACCGCCTGCATTAATTTTCTGCACATTTCCTAGCTTAGTCCCTTTAGGCAAATCAGCGGGCGCGTAGAGGGTAAAGTCGGCCGATTTCTTTGCGTCTTCAAGGGTCGTGTCTTTAGGCATTAAATCGCTTGCATTAATAACCTTGGCGCCGGCTGGGATCTTAAACCTGAAGGTATCTTGCGGGATGTCAACGTTGTACTTCAAATCCTTATAGACCGTACTTGCTATCAGCTTTTCGTCCTCATATATATCGATCTTAAGGGGCATAAATGTTTCTTTGTCCACCCACATCTTCATCTTCCCAAATATTGCGGCCGATCCTTCTTTTGGATTGAGCTTTATCTCGTAGCAATCCCGCCCCGCTATCTTCTGCGCTCCCATGACCTCAATATTATTTTGGGCGATAAATTCCGTGATAGCCTTTGCGAAGTCTTCATTATTCTCCAACGTTTCGGGCACCTCTTCGCCCTTAAAATCGAATACCGTTACCGTATTGCTTCTCTCCTCGTAACTCCACGCCTTCTTGCCGTCGGATACGAACAGCATCTGGCCCATGCCTGGAACTTCGGTCTCCATTCGCATAAGGTTTGGGCTCTTCACCCACTGCTTCATGACCATCTTCTGCGATTCATTACCAAATGAAGCAGTGCTTTCCACGGTGGCGGTAAAGCTTTTAATTTTACTGTTCGCCTCTTTTATCTTGGTGGCAATATCTTTCGCTGAGTCCGGACCGATCTTACAACCGCTTATAGCAAGGGTTGTAATCATTAATAACAGTGCAAACAACAAGTACATCTTCTTACGTATCATTCTCACACTCCTTTTCGGCAGTAAAGAGGTATTCTAGCGCTACCCAGGTAACCAGCATTACAGTGTACCTTACGCACCTTCTTATGCTTAAGCAGCAGTACCTTCCTCTTTTTTCTCCACTTCCCTTTCTATCTCGATAGTAAAGCCCGCCAGCGCACCACCTAACACACCGATGGCCGATAGAACCGGCGCTAGAATTACGGCGGCGGATCCACCGACAGCAGCGGCCCAGACAGGAATATCTACGAGTACCCGGCCCGCTTTATTCTTCAATCGGATATGGCGAACTGTTGATTCGTAAATCAACTGATTGAGGGTATCCATGAGCTGGCCGGACCTTACTTCTCTTTCTTCAGTATATACTTCCTTTTTCCCAGCCTCCTCGGTCGTTTCCTTGATCTCTGCTTGAGCTTCCGGCCGTTTGCCCTTCCCCATTGTCTCTTCAGGGGTTTCTCTCGGTTTCTCTTCCATGATCGCAGCCTCCGTTACTGAGTAATATTGTATTTTTTTTACTAATTATCCCAGCACCTAATGGGTGTGTCATTCACCCCCTTGATGTGTACTTATCTATATTCATATTACCGCTTTTATGCCTATCTTCTGGCTCCTTTTCGAGCATTCCATGTGAGCTCTAGCGTACTCTTTACATGAGTATCCCAATCATAATTGCTGTCGGCAGGAGCACTAATGCCACCAACACCTGAGCTCCCTGGGCCATTAATTTTTATATATACTGATCCTCTTTCAGAGCCAGGGGCATCTTCACTTGGCCGAGATGGCCGTATGTTTTGATTACCAAATGCATCCCGACTGCTAGTAAAATCGAAAGCTTCTGTTAACTTATTGGCATCTGCAAAGCCAAAAAATACCACTGGCTTGCCTTGTCGTGCAAATTGCTTAACTACCGCGTGTAAGGCAAAGGTGTCATTAAGTGCTGCTTCATGCTGGTCTTCCATTACCCACACCGCATCAGCAGATAGTGGAGCCTTAGCGTGTTCTGGGAGAACTAACTTGAATTGGGCTGCTTGGTTTACCTCGGGATACTTATTCTTTCTGAGTTTAGGGATCAAAGTCTCATCCTGTGTTATAACAGCTATGCTAAAAGGAGTGCTTTGTCGCTTCATCTCTTCCCAGGGGTCTACGTAGGCACCCACGCTTGCTGTATCGATGCTTTGTGGCGCCACTTCATCCCGGGAATCTACGTCAATGTCTGCGGTTTCTGTATCGGTGGTGTCGGTTGCAGCCTTAGTATTGGGTGAGTTTGTACAGCCATATATGGCAACTGATGCGACTACCATTATAATAAGACCCAAGATTAGTAAGTACTTATCCCACTTCTTTGTCATGGGTTGCCTTCCTTTTTCTCTTATAACCCTGTCCTTTTCTCTAACGCCTGTGAGGTGTTACTTGAAGCATTATACATGGGCTAAAATTGATAACAAGAATCCCC
>DASQQM010000304.1:0-6745 GCA_035643475.1 Anaerolineae bacterium
ATGGGCGCACTATCACCCGTAAGCATCTTGACATAGATGCCTAACTGCCTTAAGCGCTTGATTAGGGAAGTAGAGTCCTTACGAGGTGGGTCCTCCAACGGCAAAATCCCAGCAAGGACTAATTTTTCATCCTTTTTACCTTCACTAACTGTCCCGACAGCTACAGCAAGGATGCGCAGACCCTTTGCCGCAAGCGCCTCGACATCATCGTCGACTTTGTGCGGGTCAAAGCCAGTCGCTTGCTTTAGGACAACTTGGGGGGCTCCTTTAATTATGCGCAATACGGTGCCGTTCTCGCGGATAACCGCTTCGGTACGCTTGGTTGATGGATCAAACGGCGTAAAGCTAACGCGGGCACCCATATCAACGGTTATGTTTTTATCAGCACAACTCGCCAGTATGGCAAGGTCAATGGGATCTTGAGTAGCGGCATCAGATGCATAGGCAGCGAGCTGCAACACCCTCTCTGGCGTAAATGATAGATAACCCTTAGGCCTAACTACCCTTAGCTTGTTTCGGGTAATAGTGCCCGTCTTGTCAAGACACGCAACATCAAGACCTGCAGCCTCCTCAATGGCATTTAAGCGAGTAACAAGGATACCCTTTCGCGCTAGCTGTAAAGCTCCAAGAGCTGTTGCGACTGTGAAGGTGGCTGGCAGGGCTACCGGCACCGAAGCAATAAGAAGGATCAATGCAAAGGGCAAAGCATCGCTTAATGAAATGTGCGCCAGTAATGCGTAGCCAAGAAGCAAGGCAACCAAGGCAGTATCAAATGCGATGAGGTAGCGAACAATACCGAGGATCATTGCTTGAAGGTGAGAAGCTGGCTGTGCCTCTTGCACAAGCTGAGCGGTTTTCCCCGAGAAAGTATGGCTGCCCGTGGCCGTTATTACCCCGCTTGCTTCGCCACGAACAACAGTCGTTCCTGAATATGCTCTAGCACCACTTCCTGCTTCAACCGGCAATGATTCGCCCGTTATGCTTGACTGATCTAGCATAACCTGCCCTTCGCTTATAGAAAGATCAGCCGGCACAACGTCGCCAAGGCGGATATGCGCTAGATCACCCGGCACCAGCTCCCTGGCTGGAATAATTTGCCACTCTCCATCCCGGTTCACCCTGGCATCGATAGCAAGGCGTTTTTTCAGTAGTTCAAGAGCACTTGACGCCCTATATTCTTGAATAAAGCTAACCGTTGCGTTAAAAACGAGCAGAAATGAAATGATAATTATGTCCAGAGTCCTGCCCAGAATTCCTGTCAGGATAATGGCGGCTTCAAGCATCCAAGGCACAGGCGCCCAAAATTTGCCAAAAAAGATCAGCAATGGGTGCTTGCGCTTTTCAATAACCTCATTGGGACCATACTGTTCAAAGCGTCGTTTAGCTTCTTCGCTGCTTAAGCCTTGCGGAGCGCCACCCGGTTCCTTTGAATATGCTGGCTCTCGGCTAACATGCATGACTTAAAATGCCACCCCCTTATAGAAGAGTCTTTTTACTTCTTCTACCTTTAAACTAATCACCTCCAAGACTAATGGCAAGAATCGCGACATCGTCTGATAGCCTACCGCCAGTTCGCACAAGAACCTCATTAAAGATCGCCTGTGGCATCTCTTGAGGTCCTTTTGATTTGAGTTCTTTAACGAGAGCCACTAACCTGTCTTCACCGAATAATTCGCCGTAATACCGTGCCTCGATCACCCCGTCTGTGTAGAGAATCAAGGTATCGCCTCTTTCAACACCCGCTTGGTCATCAACATAACTTAAGCCCGCAAAAGCTCCTACCATCGGAGAGCTAGTAGCAAGAAGCTCCACTTTGTGGGTTTTTCTCTTGACAATGGCGCGAGTGTGCCCGGCGCTGCAGTACATAAGTTGTCCCTTTTCTGTATCGAGTATCCCAAAGAACACGGTTATAAATAAAAACGGAGAAGACGCGCCAACCACTAACTCGTTAGTTTTTGCCACAACTTGAGCCGGGGTATATCCCTCAAGTGCATATGCTCTAATTGTATTCTTAACAAGGGATGTCAGAGCTGATGCTTTCAATCCTTTGCCGGAGACGTCTCCAATGATAATGCCTACTTTGTCATATCCCAACTCAAAGAGGTCGTAAAAATCACCACCGACCCTAGCGGCCTCTGTTGCGCTCCGGTAGAGGTGGCCAAATTTTATCCCTTCTATCTTCTCCGGGATGGTAAGAAGCGCCCCTTGAAGAGTATCGGAAATATTTCGCTCAATAGCATAAAGGCGTGCATTCTCCAAAGCAAGCGAGATTCCAGCTGAGAGCTTGTTTGCAAAATCAATCTGGGCATCGGTAAATACATGAAAAGTACTATGGTAGTTAAAGAAAAGTGCTCCTACTACTTCTTCCCTTACCACCAAAGGAATGACAGTAACAGAGCGGACGTTAAATCTCTTTTGCACCTCAGGGTTAATCCTTGGATCACTGAAGGCATCATTTATAACAACCGGACTCCTTGTCCTTGCGGCAAGTAGTGCATGTGGGGCCTCTTCGCTAGTAAAACTCGTACCGATGACCTCTTGCGGAAAACCGTAGGCATATCGTATCACCCAAGAACCGGTTTCATATAGGGTAATTGCGGCAGACTCGCACGCTATGGCTTTCATAGCTTCTACAACAACTCTTTGCATGATCTCATCAAAATCAAGCGTTGAAGTGATGGATGCATTGATAGCGTTGAGAGCATCGCTTAGCTTCTCTGCTTGCTTGCGCGCTGTAATATCGGTAAAGGCCACAACGGCGCCCTTAATATCACCATTTTCAACAATTGGATAAGATGAGTACTCGACGGGAAAGGATGAGCCATCTTTTCTCCAGAAGATCTCGGTATCATCTCTTATGCTCAGTCCTGTTCGGTAAGCTTGATAGATCGGGCACTCCTTCTCAGGATACGGTGAGCCATCGCTATAGCTATGATGTATTAACTTGTGCACGTTTTTGTCGAGCATCTCTTCTGGCCTATATCCGGTCATTTCAGATGCGGCCCTATTGACGAAGGTGCAGCGCTCATCAATGTCAACCCCATAAATACCCTCATCGGTTGATTGTAGCAGCAACTCAATTCGCCTGTTAGATTCACGAAGGTTGTCAACTGCCTGCGTTCGCTCTGTGACATCGTGCCAGACAATAATTGCCCCAGTTACTTTACCATCCGACACCAATGGGCTAGGTGAAGCTTCAATATAGCGTTCTTGTCCTAATGCGTTGGTAAACATGAAACGCTCAGCAAGGACCCTTTCTCCACGGAGCGCCCGAATTGCCGGAATCTCATCAGGCTGGACTTCTCTTCCGTTGGGGTAGCGAAGGCGAACCCTTTTCGCCAGCTCAGATACACTTTTGCCAGTTGGATCAAATCCATAGGCGCTGATTGCAGCATGATTAAGAAGCTGAATCTTGCCATGAGCATCGATAATTACAACAGGATCAGAGATAGCGTTAATTAGAATATAGATCTCAATTGCTGAAGTGTCGTTCTCTTTATCAGATTCATAGAGTGAGCCATCAATAGTCCTTGGGGGCTCATTTATGCGTTTTTGCTGGTCTTTCTTTGCTCCTGCCATGCGTGGCCTCTTCTCTAACTACCATACTTATGGCGCCTCACAAAAGGTATCTACCCGCTATCTTTGATTAGGATCGAGGTTCGGTAAACTTTAAGCATTTAGACTTAAAACTGCAATAGCGAAGCGCCCTTGTCAATTTAACATTCCCGAGGGTTTAGCGATCGGTGTTACTTTTGGAGCCGTTGCGGCTGGATTTTCATGTAATGCTATAATTAATGCGTATGAGCGATATTATTAGTATTTGTCCAGGTTGTGGTCTTAAAATACCAGCGGAAGAAGATAAGTTAGATGGGCGCTACAACGCTTCTTTAGCATGTCGACAGCTATATTCAGAACTGTCTTACTATACATTGTCTTTACAAGACACTGAATTTATCCATCAATTAATTGTGGATACGTACGCTGCTCAGCATTCAGGAAAATCAATGCGCCCTATTACTACTGCTTTTGCCCTCATCGGCCTTTATCTTACATTTGAGCGTGGGTTTACTGGAAGACAAGTGCAAAAAGCACATATGCTGCTGGCTCAAAAAACTAAGAATTGGCCACATTTTAATCCACCCCGAGCAAAGGCGTCACTTACTGTATTAGATGTTATCTACACCTCTCCCGGCCAGGCGCGCAATGAGATGATTGGAAAATGGGGCAAGTCTGTTTGGGATGTGTGGGAGCCAGAACAAAAGAAAATCAAAGGTTTAGCGGAGGCATACTTGAGTATTTAAGGAACATAATTGGGTTGAAGCAAGCAGAGGTATAGAATAAGAGGCAGGAAGAGCACCCACAACGGTAATTATATATCCCCCAGATCGGATTCAAACCGTATGCCCTAAGGATACACAGTAACGACATCTAACCCTGCCCCTTAATCATCAATACATAAAGAACGGGTGGTGGAGCCACCCGTTCTTCTTTGCCGTACCTCACTTAAAGCCTTAGAATACTTACTTCAATTCAAGCAATTCCCCTACCAGCATAATTAGCCCATCTACCTGCAGATATACTCTTTGTGAGTCTATGTGAGTCTACACAAAAATAGCTGAATTTCGTTAGAAAAGTTAGAAAAATCATTAGAAGAAAGGAGGGCGGGAACTGTACGAAAAGATAGTAGGCAGCCACCCGCTAAGAGAAGCTGCCGACACGAACCCGAAAGGAGTCCGTACGCGTATTGTAACATTTCTATTCAACACGTTTGTAGTTATCGCCTGGGTGTTCATTATCGGCTATATCACCACCTTGCTTATCCAGGCCTGGCGGTGTATGCCGTAATGGGCCACTATGACGGCGTCTATGACATCCTAAAGCGCTCAGCAAAAAAGCTCGGCTATGAAGTAGTAGAGGCCCCTATTAGTTATTCCTTCGGGTACATCCATGAGGCCGAGCACAAAATCATTATCAGCTCTAATTTAAGCGAACAGGAAAAAGCACAGGTATTGTCAAAGATTCTAAAACCAATCAGAGGAGAGGATAAGTAATGGTAGACGAGGAGTTGAGGCAGGCCATGAGAAATGTCAGTATTAAAAAGGTCACCGTAAAAATCGAATGCGATGATGAGAGAATCAGTAGAGAGACTATCGAGAAACTAGAGAGAACACAGGAAGACAGGGTATTAGATGAGGCCCTGGACTACCTAGACGATTTAATGAAAGAGGCCATGACTAAGGCCGTTGAGAACGTGAGGATATAGAAAGGAGCGAGGAGTAATGAAAGGTACAAAGGAATGGTTTTTAGGTTTGAAATGGTGGGGAAAGCTAATTGTAGGTCTTGTCGTGCTAAGCGCTATTGGTAACTTCTTTGATGGTAGCAGCGCCAGTAATACCACTATTACCAGCACCACTAATACCACAGTAGCAGAGACACCCAGTAGCACTGAGACACCGACTACCACTACCACAGAGAAGCCGAAGGCCTGGACTGAGGTATTCCAGTTCGGCGGCACCGGTAAGAAGCGCTCAGATACCTTCACGCTTACAGGTGCTAAGGCGAGAATCAAATATACAACAAAAGGACTCTGCTATATCTACATTGTTCCCGAAAGTGATTCCCTAGAAAAATCCGGTGGATTTCCAGAGATTCAAACCGATGGGCCTGAGAGCGGCGGCTCTATGCTCGCAAAGGATGCTGGTAATTACTACTTAGACGTCAATGGTTCAGGAGCTTTCACGATTATCATAGAAGAATATAGGTAGAAAACCATGATAAAAAGTAAGCTAAGTGCGGTTTCAGACCTTTCGCATATGGGTATCAAAGCGTAGGGGATTCAGGGTTATTACCGTGCTGGTCTCAGTAAAATTAGCGGTTGAGGATCAACACGGATAATAGTATGATAGTAATGGGAAAAGTCACTATCACCTTGCAACAAGATTAAATTAAGCAATCATGCCATGAGTAAAAATAGCACTGGCAATATAGTGGCAATCGCCTGATCGTACTGGGCTCGAAGTGGCCTGGAAATGACGTAGCTTTTGGGCTAACTAGCTAGCGATTGCAGTGCTGAAGATAATGCGATAATCCGATAGATTAAAGTGCCCCTCGGATACCTGAAGGTGAGATCAGGAGAATTGCGATGGGGAAAATTCGGATTTTGCTTGCTGATGGTCATGCGTTCGTAAGAGAAAGCATCCGCCAGTTCTTGGAAAAAGAGACCGATCTGGAAGTAATCGGGGAGGCCGCGGATGGCGAGCAGATGGTAGCATTAGCTAACAAGCTGGAACCCGATGTTATCGTTGCCGACGTAGCTACGCCCAAGCTCAACGGTATCGATGCCACTAAGCAGATCAGAGAGCTACACCCCTCAATAGCGATCCTCATAGTTACCGCTTATGACTTTGACCAATATATCTTTGCCCTCCTCGAAGCTGGCGTCACCGGTTATCTGCTAAAGGATATCTGCTTGCAGGAACTCATAAACGGTATCTATGCCGTGCACAGGGGCGATTCCGTGCTTCACCCCATAATAGCCCGCAAGATAGCACAGCGGTTCAGGCATGCCAGCAAAAGCCAGAAGCTACGCTCTTTCGAATCTCTTACCGATCGCGAGATAGAGACACTTGAATTAATATCTCAAGGTATGAGCAATAAGGGGATCGCCGATGAGCTTCACGTAAGCATTCATACTGTTGAGGCGCATTTAGGGCACATATTCAATAAGCTGGGTGTTAGCTCGCGT